>JBOHDU010000541.1:0-2750 GCA_050700615.1 Nocardioidaceae bacterium | reverse complement strand
ATGCGGAGGTTCGGAGACGCTCAGCGCTTCCTCGGCCTCCTCGAGCAGATCCGGGCCACCTCGCCGGTGGCCGGGGTGCGCAGCAACTTCATCGTCGGGTTCCCGGGCGAGACCGAGGCCGACCTCGCCGTGTTGTGCGCGTTCTTGTCCAGTGCCCGCCTCGACGCGATCGGGGTCTTCGGTTACTCCGACGAGGACGGCACTGAAGCCGAGCGGCTCGACGGGCACCATCCCGCGGACGAGATCAGGGCAAGGGTCGAGTATGTGAGCCGGTTGGCCGAAGAGCTGTCGGCGCAACGGGCCGAGGACCGAGTGGGCGAGCGTGTCGGCGTACTGATCGAGGACATCAGCGTCGATGCGGGAGCCCCAGGGAGCGTCGGGGAAGGGCGGGCCGAGTTCCAAGGGCCGGAGGTCGATGGCTCGACAACCGTCACCGACCTGCCTGTGGGAACGGCGGTCGGTGACATCGTGGTGGCCACGGTGAGTGCGAGCAGCGGCGTCGACCTGGTGGCCGTCGTGGAGAAGAACTAGTGGGGTGTCGACAGATGCCAGACCAGCCAACCCAGGGGCCGGCCGTGCCTGCTGACCTGGTGAGCAACTGGAACGTGCCGAACGCTCTGACGATGTTGCGGATCCTGCTCGTGCCCGTCTTCGGCTGGCTGCTGCTCTATGACGGCGGACACAACAACAGCTATCGCCTGTTGGCGTTCGTGGTCTTCTTCGTCGCGATGACCACCGACCGAGTCGACGGCGACATCGCACGCAAGCACAACCTCGTGACCGACTTCGGCAAGTTGATGGATCCGATCGCCGACAAGGCGCTGACGGGGATGGCGTTCATCGGCCTGTCGATCATCGGAGAGCTGTGGTGGTGGGTCACGATCGTCGTGCTCGGTCGAGAGTGGCTGATCACCCTGCTGCGATTCTGGGTCATCCGCTACGGCGTCATCGCGGCAAGTCGTGGCGGGAAGATCAAGACCATGGCACAGGCGCTCGCCCTGACCGGCCTGATCCTTCCCTTCCGCGACCTCGGCGGCGGTTGGCACCCACTCGGACTCGCGGTGTGGTGGGCGGCAGTGCTGGTCATGGCGTTCGCGGTCGTCATCACCGTGGCGACCGGCGTCGACTACGTGCGTGCCGCCTTGCGGTTGCGTGCCGCCGGTCAGGCTCACGGACAGTTGTGACCTCGCAGCCAGGCCCAGCCGGTCGACCGGACCCGACTTCTGCGCACCCCGGCCCCCCGGCCGCTTCCGACGGATCCACCGCCAGCGCACAGGTACGCATCGCGGGGGACGTGCTCCATGACCTGCGGGCGCGTGGCCAGACCTTGGCGACGGCGGAGTCGCTGACGGCCGGCCTGATTGCGGCGACTGTCGCGGCCGTGCCCGGTGCCTCCGACGTCCTTCGCGGGGGGTTGGCTGCCTATGCCAGCGACGTCAAGTCCACCGTGCTGGGGGTGCCGGCCGACCTCCTCGCGTCGCAGGGGGTGATCTCGGCCGGGTGCGCACGAGCGATGGCGACGCGGGCCCGTGTGGTGTTCGAGGCTGACTGGGCCGTGGCGGCAACCGGGGTGGCCGGGCCCGACGCGCAGGAGGGCAAGCCGGTAGGCACCGTGTACGTCGCGGCGGCCGGCCCCGGCGTCGTACGCGTGCAGCAGCTGGACCTGACCGGAACCCGCCAGCAGATCCGTTGGTCCAGCGTCGAGTCCGCCTTGAGCCTGCTCCACGATCTGCTGGCCGTCTCGCCGGGCCGGGGCGGACGCGGCTGAACATGCCGAGCGCGCGTCGTGCCGGGTGTGTCCGCTCGTTGATCGGGCCGCCAGGTAGCCTGGATTCCTGGCAGTTCTCGCAGCCACGTCAACGAGAGGGGTGAGCCATGATCTTGGTCCGGCGGATGCTCGGTGATGTGCTGCGGCAGCACCGACTCGACCAGGGGCGCACGTTGCGCGACGTCTCGGCCGACGCCCAGGTGAGCCTTGGCTACATCTCGGAGATCGAGCGCGGCCGCAAGGAAGCGTCGTCGGAGTGCCTGGCCGCGATCTGCGGTGCGCTCGACGTGCCGTTGTCGCTGGTCCTGGCCGAGGTCAGCGATGGGCTCGCGCTCGAGGAGGCTGGCGTGCCTTCTGTCGTCGAGGTAGCCACACTGCGCAGCCCTGGTGTCGTCACCGACGTCACCAACGTCGCCGCCTGACGATCCGGATCGGCTGCACGATCCACCAGCCGGTGTCCATACCCACCGGTCGTGTCAGGATGTGCAGATGGCCACAGACTCCTTCCCGCGTCTTGCTGCGCGCACCATGAACTTCAGCCTCGGGGTGCCCCGGGGCTTCGTTGTCAGTCCAGACGGGGCGCGCGTCGTCTTCCTCCGCGCCGAGTCCGGGACGTCAGGAGTCCATGGCATGTGGGTCTACGACGTGGCCGGGCGTGCCGAGCGGCAGTTGGTCGACGCCGCCGCGCTCGCCGGTGCGGCCGAGTCGCTCACCGCGGAGGAGCGAGCACGTCGGGAGCGGATGCGAGTGCGCACCGCGGGAGTGGTGGCCTTCAGCACCGACCACGAGGTGACCACCGCTGCGTTCGCGCTGTCGTCGCGGCTCTATGTCGTCGACCTGGTGGGCGACGGCGGCGTCCGGGCGCTGCCGACCCCGATCCCCGTCGTCGACCCGCAGCTTGACCCGACCGGCCAGCGGGTCGCCTTCGCCGGCGACCGCGCCGTGCACGTTGTCGACGTCGCCTCTGGCGTCGACCGCGAGC
>JBOHDU010000540.1:0-4056 GCA_050700615.1 Nocardioidaceae bacterium | reverse complement strand
GGACGGGGTAGGGGACCGCTAGGCCGGCACTCCACAGGCTGGTAAGGGCGCTCCACTCGGCGTACGCCCACTGGGCCGCGGCCACCTGGCGCCCGAAGGTGGTGTGCTTGGCCAGCGCGCGAGCGTCGCGGGTGATCCGCGTTCGCCGCCCCTCGACGTACCCCGCATCGCGATGGAACTGACGGTGCTCGGCACTGCGGTAGCGCTTGGCCGCCAACACCGTTGCGCCTTCCGGGGCGTCGGGAATGGCGCGCTCGAGCAGGAACACGTCGGCTTCCTTGCCGGTCTTGAGGACTCCCAGCTCGGTGTCGACCGCGGCGTCATCGGTGATCACCCAGCCGGGGCGAGGATTCGGGCCGTGGCAGCCCCGCTGGACCGACGACCAGGTCGACCAGCGCTGACCGTCGTCGAGTTCGGCCGTTGCCGAGTAGGAGAAGGTGAGGCCTGAGGGGTGTCCGGCATTGACGTCGGAGTCGGACGTTACGTCGTACTGCACGATGTGAGTGCTCCTCGAGGAGGGAGAGGCACTCGGCGATGTCAGGCGGCGAGGTGCCTCGCGGCGGAAGGGTCACGGAAGACTCCGCTGGCAGCGGTTGTCATCGACTCCTCCTCTCCTCGTGGACGGTGTCCGTCCGGGGTGCCGGAGCGGCCGGGAGTGACCGCGCCCCGCACTTCAGTTACACAAGACAATCGTGTCCTGTGCCAGCACAGATCCTCGCACCGTCACTACTGGTGGGCAACTGGTTTCGACGTTGGGCCAGACTGCTGAGCGCGTGTGAGACCGTCTCCACCGGCCGGTGCCCGTCAGCGGCCGGACGTGATGGTCTTGTTGATGAACCGGGTGTAGACGTAGAGCACGATGATGGCGCCGATGACGGACCCGATCAGGCCGGACGTCTGGAGGAAGCCGGCGTTGGCGTTGTGGTCGAAGATCAGGAAGCCCAGGAACCCCCCGACGAACGACCCGATGATGCCGATCAGGATGGTGGCCGGGATGCCGATGTCCTGCTTGCCCGGGATGGCGAGCCGAGCGAGCGCGCCGGCGATCAGGCCGACGATGACCAGACTGATCAGGAAGCCAATCATGTGTTCTCCTTGGTACCGACGGGGCGGGCAGCGCCGATCGTACCGCTGACCCACTGTGCCTCTACTGGTCACGACCGAAACAATCGTGACCACCAGTGTCCCTCGTCTTCCCTCCAGGACAAATCAGGGAAAGCCCTGAACCGTCACCCCACCAACCGCATCCGCGCCGACGTGCCGCGTCAGCCGGGCCAACCCTTGGCTAGGAGGCGGGTGACTGGGCGATCCGTACCATGTTGCCCGACGGGTCCCGGAAGGCGCAGTCGCGAGTGCCGTAGGGCTGATCGGTCGGCTCCTGCAGCACTTCCGCACCCGAGGCCTGCACCTGCTCGAAGGTGCCGTCGAGGTCCGGCGTGCGGAAGACGACTCCGTTGAGCGCACCCTTGGCGACCAACGCACGGACGGAGTTGCTGTCGTCGGGGCTCCCGCACACGTAGTCGGTCAGCACGATCTCGACCTCCGGCTGCGCCGACGGCGACACTGTCACCCAGCGGTACCCACCGTTGGCGACGTCGTTGCGCATCTCCAGCCCGAGAACGTCTCGATAGAAGGCAAGTGCGAGGTCGGGGTCGTGAACGTTGATGAAGCAGTGAGTAAGTGAAAGGTCCATGCGGTCACGCTATGTCGTGGTCGCGGGAAAGGCTTCTTTGAACCTGCTGGGTCGGGTGCGGGCCTTGGCGGCGCATGCCGGCACCACGGCTTCAGAGGTGTCGTCTCGTGCCCGGTAGGCGGTCGGTGTCTCACCGACCAGCTCGGTGAACCGCGAGCTGAACGAGCCAAGCGACGTACAGCCGACTTCCATGCAGACCTGTGTCACGCTCAGGTCGCCGCGCCGCAGCAATGCCTGGGCTCGCTCGATCCGCCGGGTCATCAGGTAGTTGTACGGTGTCTCGCCGTAGGCGGCGCGGAACTGTCGCGAGAAGTGGGCGGGCGACATCAGCGCAGCCTTCGCCAGGGCCGGCACATCGAGGGGCCGCGAGTACTCGCGATCCATCAGGTCTCGAGCGCGACGAAGGTGCGCCAGGTTGGCCAGCTCGTCGGCGTTCACATGCTCAGCGTATGCCGGTCACGGCCGACGATTCGGTCTAGGGCAAGAGCTCGTAGACCGCGACGCTCGTTTCCGTGGGCGGGGCCGCGAACCCACCCTCGATGCCTGCCTGCATGCGGGGCATGAGAATGTCGTCGCGGAAGCGTTCCCAGCTCTCCTGCGACTCATGGACCGCCATGATCGTCCAGCCACCCTCTGACGGGCCGGCCGCGTGGAAGATCTGTCCGTCGGGCAGCTTGCCGGGGGCCGGGTGCACGGCAGCGACCGACGCCTCGTACTGCTCCTTGGTGCCCCCAGGGAAGTGATGCACGATGCCGTATGCCATGAGCCTCTCCGTTCGTGTTGCGCTCACCAGGTTGGATGGTGGCAGCCAAGAAGAGTTCTGCCCCTCGGCGCCGAGTCCTCGGGAAACTGATCACCCACGGTGGAGGCTAGGCCCGGTCAGGGGCGCCGACAAGGCCTCCTCAGGCCATCTTTGTTGCTACGACGCCTAGCGCGAACGGACTACCAGTGCGAGACCACCCGGAATGGAGACTCAACCTGGCCACCGAGACGTGACGCTCTCCGCCTGGATGCGAGCCGCTGGCGGCGTGCTCCAGCGCGTCGGCTTGGTCAACTCGGGCCATGCGCGGGCACGGATCCGTTCTGGGCGGCTGTTGTTAGGGGTCGCGCCTTGTGCTCAGATGGTCCCATGAAGAAGCTCATCAACGACCCGGCCGACGTCGTCAAGGAAGCACTTCTCGGTCTTGAAGCAGCACACGGTGACCGCGTGCGCGTCGATCACGCCAACAAGGTCGTCTTTCGAAAGGACGCACCGAAGCAGGGCAAGGTTGGGCTGATATCTGGTGGGGGATCCGGCCACGAGCCGATGCACGGCGGCTTCGTGGGACCGGGAATGCTCGACGCCGCCTGTTGCGGCGAGGTCTTCACCTCCCCGGTGCCCGACCAGATGATGGCTGCCACCAAGGAGGTTGACGGTGGTGCCGGGGTCCTTCACATCGTGAAGAACTACACCGGCGACGTCATGAACTTCGAGATGGCCGCGGAGATGGCCGCTGCCGACTCAGGTATCGAGGTCAAGTCGGTCGTGACCGACGACGACGTGGCCGTGCAGGACAGCCTCTACACCGCAGGCAGGCGTGGTGTCGGTGTCACCGTCTTGCTCGAGAAGCTCGTCGGTGCTGCGGCCGAGGAGGGACGGCCGCTTCAACGCGTAGCCGACCTCGCCGAGAAGGTCAACGCCAACGGCCGCAGCATGGGCATGGCGCTGACTTCGTGCACGGTTCCGGCAGCCGGCAAGCCGACCTTCGAGCTGGCCGACGACGAGATGGAGGTCGGTATCGGCATCCACGGCGAGCCCGGCCGCCAGCGCCTCAAGGTCGCTCCGGCGAAGGACATCGCCGCGATGCTTGTCGACCCGGTCCTCAGCGACCTGCCCTTCAGGCAGGGCGACTCGGTCATCGCCATGGTCAACGGAATGGGCGGGACACCGCTGATCGAGCTCTACCTCATGTACAACGAGGTGGCACAGCTGCTGGGGAAGGCTGGGATCACGATCGCCCGCAACCTGGTCGGGAACTACATCACCTCGCTCGAGATGGCCGGCTGCTCGGTCACGCTGCTGAAGGCTGACGACGAGATCGTCGGGCTGTGGGACGCCCCGGTCAACACTCCCGGCCTGCGGTGGGGTGCCTGACCCGATGGCAGACCTGGTCAGGCTCGAACAGTTCACCAATTGGGTGACCGACTTCGGCGGCGTGATCCATGACAACGCCGGCTATCTCACCGACCTCGACTCGGCCATCGGCGACGCCGACCACGGCATCAACATGGATCGTGGCATGAAGGCGGCGGTAGTGGCGGTCGGGGCGGAGGAGTTCGGGTCACCGGGTGCATTGTTCAAGAAGGTCGTCATGACCCTGGTC
>JBOHDU010000539.1:0-1784 GCA_050700615.1 Nocardioidaceae bacterium | reverse complement strand
GTCACGTCGCGGTTGGGCTCGGACAGGCTGGCCGCCAGGCTGAGCGCAACCGCCACTCCCCCCTTCATGTCACACGCCCCCAGCCCGTGCAGGCGCTCACCGTCGTTACGTGCGGGCAGGTTGGCGTTGAGGGGCACCGTGTCGACATGACCGGCGATCACGACCCGCTCCGGTCTGCCCAACGTCGTACGCGCCACGACAGAGTTCTCGTGCCGCCACAACTCCAGCCACGGGACCTTGCGGAGGGCGTCCTCGATCGCGTCCGTGATCGGCCCCTCGTGACCGCTCACGGACTCGATGTCGACCAACCTGGTGGTGAGGTCGACGATGTCTTGGGAGAGATCGAGGGCCGTCATGACGGCCATTGTCCCATCCGGCGGCCCGTCGCTCAGCGTTCGAACGCGCAGAACTCGTTGCCCTCGGGATCCGCGAGGACGTTCCACCCGATCTCGTCGTCCTTGGCCCGGAGCAATCTCGCACCGGCTCGCTTCAGCTCGTCGACCGAGTCGACCAGCACGTCCCAATGGATCCGATTCTTCACCGTCTTCGCTTCGGGCACCGGGACGAAGACCCAGCTCTCGAAGGGCAACCCCGGCACGTCATCGAGCCACCACCAGTCCTGGTTTTCGCCTCCCCTGAGGCGGGCCCCAAGAACCTCGCCCCACCAGGCTGCGAGGTCCCTCGGCATGGACGAGTCGATGACCAGCTCGTAGAGCCGATAGTCGGGAAGCTGCTCCGGCGAGCGCACGAACGCACAGAACTCTCCACCCTGAGGGTCGGCCATCACCGTCCAGTGCCGGTGGTACTCCTCAGCCGGCTCGAGCACGGTCGCTCCCCATGCCACGAGCTCGTCGACCGACGCGGCGTGGACGTCGAGGTGAACCCGGTGCTTGACGGTCTTCGGCTCCGGCACGGTGTTCATCCACACGTGCCGTCCAGGCTCGCTTCCGGTCAGGGAGCCCGCGCCGCCCCCGACATCACTGTCGTGGGTGAGACCGAGAGCCCGGGCCCAGAACCGGCTGAGCAGATCGGTCTCGTCAGTGTCGATACACAGGTCCTTGAAGCGTGCTACAGCCACCGAGCCAGATTACTCGCCAGCCGAGCGCCGACCACCGACTCCGACGTGCCCCCGCAGGCAACCCTGGGTTATCCGGCGCGGCGGTGCGCGCTGGCGTGGTCGGCTAACAAGTTGCGGTCGTGACCATTAGCGTGGGCGCGTGACTTCGACCTCGACCTCGGCGTGGGGGTTCGGGCTGGCGACGTACGACGCTGCCGGAGCGATCCTCGATGTGTGGTTCCCCGACCCCCGCCTCGGAGCGGCGCCCGACGACTTCCATGCGCCGTCCGGGCTGTGCTCGCTCGAAGGAGACGACGCCGTCCGGGAGGTCACCCGCAAGGTGGTGCACGTCGCCGTGCCGAGCCTTGCTGCGGCACCCCACGACACCGCCGACGTGTGGTTGCGCCTGCACCTGCTCAGCCACCGGCTGGTGCCGCCTCGAGGCCAGAGCCTCGACGGCATCTTCGGCCTCCTCACCAACGTGGTGTGGACCTCGCTCGGGCCGTGCGCCGTCGCGGGCTTCGAGTCCACCCGTCTGCGCGCCCAAGAGCACGGCCTGACGGTCACCGTCTATGGGATCGACAAGTTCCCTCGGATGACCGACTATGCGGTACCGACCGGCGTGCGGATCGCCGACGCCGACCGGGTCCGGCTCGGTGCCCATCTCGCCGTGGGCACCACCGTGATGCACGAGGGGTTCGTCAACTTCAACGCGGGCACGTTGGGC
>JBOHDU010000538.1:0-5533 GCA_050700615.1 Nocardioidaceae bacterium | reverse complement strand
GCGGTTGCTGGCATCCATCCTGGAAGCGACGGTGAAGGCGGCGGCGCCGTACGGCGTGCCGGTGACGATGAAGACCCGCAAGGGGATCGACGACGACCATCTCACGTTCCTCGAGGCGGGCGAGATCGCGGCGCGGACCGGCTGCGCGGCGATCACCCTGCACGCCCGAACTGCTGCCCAGCACTACTCCGGTGCGGCCGACTGGGATGCGGTGGCCGAACTGGTCGCCCAAGTGGGGATCCCCGTGCTCGGCAACGGCGACATCTGGGAGGCGTCTCATGCCCTTGCGATGATGGACGAGACCGGGTGCGCCGGCGTGGTCGTCGGGCGCGGGTGCCTCGGGCGTCCGTGGCTGTTCCGTGACCTGGCCGCGGCCTTCAGCGGGGCGCCGGCCCCACCCTTGCCGGCGCTGGGTGAGGTCGCGGCGATGATGCGGCGTCACGCCGAGCTGCTCGTTCACTACATGGGCGAGGAGCGCGGGTGCAAGGAGTTCCGCAAGCACATCGCCTGGTACTTGAAGGGTTTCCGCGCCGGCGGGGAGCTGCGTCAGTCGTTGGGGTTGGTCGACACGCTGGCGTCACTTGACTCGCTGCTCGGCCGACTCGACCACGACGAGCCGTATCCGGTCACCGAGCTCGGCAGCCCTCGCGGTCGGCAGGGCACGCCGCGACGAGTGGCCCTGCCCGAGCGGTGGCTCGAGGACCGGGATGCGCTTGCGATAGACGCGGCGGCGGAGTTCGGCGGCTCCGGAGGGTGACCACTCGCGTCCGCGTGCTACCCGCTGGCCCGGCGGCGGAGCGTGGCAGGCGCCCGTCGATCAAGGCCTGAGTGCATCCGGCAGCATCCAGGCGTGCAGCTCGGCCCGGCGCGCTCGGACCGTGCTCGCGTGAGAGCATTCACGCATGACCGCGCCGCAACCGACAATCTTGGCGACAAGCATCGGGTTCGACGCCGACGGAGCCGACATGTGGAACTTCCGGCCCGGCCCGGCGTACACCCTGGCCGCCCAGCTCGCGCGGGCGGGGAGGCATCCGCGGCTGTGCATCATCGGGACGGCGGTCGGTGACAGTCCGATGTGGCTGTCGGCGATGCACCATGCGTTCTCGAAGCTCGACATGCTGGTGTCGCACCTGGACCTGTTCCCGATGCCCAACCACGAGGACATGGCCGGCCATCTGGGCGCACAGGACGTCATCTGGGTGAGCGGGGGCAGCACCGCGAACCTGTTGGCACTGTGGAGACTGCACGGACTCGACTCGATCCTCCACGACGTATGGCAGTCCGGCGTGGTGTTGATGGGCGTCTCGGCCGGCTCGCTGTGTTGGCACGTAGGCGGCACGACGGACTCGTTCGGGCTTCCACTGCGGCCGGTGACCGATGCCCTGGGGTTCCTGCCCTATAGCAACAGCCCGCACCACGATGCCGAGCCCGGGCGCCGTCCGCTCATCCACGGCCTGATCGCCGACGGCACCCTGCCGGACGGCTATGCGACCGACAACGGCACCGGGTTGATCTATCACGGCACCGACCTGCACGAGGCGATCTCGGTGCAGGACGGCGCTTTCGCCTACGAGATCCACCGCGACGGTGACTCCGCCATCGAGACCGCGCTTCCAACCCGAAGGATCTAGCCCCCGGCGACGCTCGCCGTCGAGGCGACGACCGCGCGCGTCGAACTCGAGCCCGTGGGCTTGGCCCGGTCGGCATCGTCAGTCCCGATGCAGGCTCGACCATTCGAGCCGAGGCACCGCGGCAGCCAGGTCTCGCGGACCCGCAAGCCGGTGGCCGCACGCGCAGTAGGGTCGGGGCGATGGACAGACCGCCAGCGCCGTACGCCGACCGGGACGCGGAGCGTTACCTGGCCGAGCCCAGCTCCTCGGATCGCTCGCCGTTCGAGCGTGACCGAGCCCGGATCGTCCACTCCTCGGCACTGCGCCGACTCGCCGGCAAGACCCAGGTCGTCGGCCCCTCGAGTGACGACTTCATCCGCAACCGGCTCACTCATACCTTGGAGGTGGCGCAGGTGGGAAGGGGCCTGGCCATCGCGATCGGCTGCGACGCCGACCTGGTCGAGGCGGCGTGCCTTGCCCATGACCTCGGCCATCCGCCGTTCGGTCACAACGGCGAGCGCGCACTCCACGAGATCGCCACCGGCATCGGTGGCTTTGAGGGCAACGCACAGACTTTCCGGCTGCTGACCCGGCTGGAGCCCAAGACCCTGGTTGCGGACGGGAGCAGCCTCGGCCTCAACCTCACCCGGGCCGCCCTCGACGCGGCCACCAAGTACCCCTGGGCGCTCGGGCAGGCGCCCACCCCCACTGGCCGGCACGCCGACGGGCTGCCTCGGGCGGTGCACAAGTTCGGTGTGTACGCCGACGACCGCGAGATCTTCGACTGGGCACGCCGCGGCGCGCCAGCGGGCCGCACCTGTGTCGAGGCGCAGATCATGGACTTCGCCGACGACGTCGCCTACAGCGTCCACGACGTGGAGGACGGTGTCGTGGCCGGCCGCATCGACCTGGCGGGGTTGTCGGATCCGGGTCTCCGTCGGGGGATCTGCGCCACCGCTCAGGACTGGTACGCGCCTGACCTCGAGGTCGAGCGATTGTCGGCCGCCTTCGATCGGCTGACCAAGCTGGAGGCGTGGCCACGGGCGGCCTACGACGGGACTCGCGCCCATGCCGCCGGGTTGAAGAACCTCACCAGCCGACTGATCAACCGGTTCTGTCTGGGCGTCCAGCACGCGGTCGGCCAGGCCGCGGGATCTCCGACGGCCGCCAGGTACGCCGTCCGGCTGCCCGTTCCGGACGATGTCCGGGAGGAGATCGTCCTACTCAAAGGCATCGCGGCCCATCTCGTCATGAAGGCCGACGACCGGGTGCAGGTGCTGTCGTGGCAGCGGGAGCTTATCACCGAGCTGGTCGACGCGATCTGGCGGCGCGCGCCCGACGCGCTCGATCCGTTGTTCCGGAGCGACTTCACCGAGGCGTCCGACGACCGCGACAGGTTGCGGGTGGTGATCGACCAGGTTGCCTCGCTTACCGATCCGTCCGCGGTGGCGCGTCACCAGGCCCTCCACGGTGACTGACAGGACGGGTCCGGCCCCCGATGCCGCCGCGTAGACTCTGCCCGTGGCCGGACGCATCCGCGAGGACGATATTGCGCTCGTGCGCGAGCGGTCACGCATCGACGAGGTCGTTTCGGCGCATGTGACTCTCAAGGGAGCCGGCGCCGGCACCCTCAAGGGGCTGTGTCCCTTCCACGATGAGAGGACCGCCTCCTTCCACGTCACCCCCTCGAGGGGTTTCTTCCACTGCTTCGGCTGCCAGGAGGGCGGCGACGTCATCACCTTCGTCGAGAAGATCGAAGGCGTCGGTTTCGCCGAGGCAGTCGAACGGCTCGCCAGTCGGTACGCCGTCGAGCTCCACTACGTCGACGACGGACCGACTGCGCCACGCCGAGACCCCGGCCGGCGCAGCCGACTCGTCGAGGCGAACCGGCTCGCGGCGGCGTTCTACGTCGACGCTCTCGGGTCCCAAGATGCAGCAGCCGGACGAGAGTTCCTGTCCGAGCGCGGATTCGACCGGGCCGCCGCCGGCATCTTCGGCATCGGCTTCGCGCCGCGCAGCGGCGACGCGGTCCTCGGGCATCTCCGGCAGAAGGGCTTCAGCGACGACGAGCTCGTCGCCGCCGGCCTTGTGGCACGGAACAACCGAGGCCCCTACGACCGCTTCAGAGGTCGCCTACTATGGCCGATCCGGGAGCTGTCCGGTGACGTGGTCGGCTTCGGTGCGCGTCGGCTGTTCGACGACGACCGGGTCGAGGCCAAGTACCTCAACACCCCCGAGACCGCGATCTACAAGAAGAGCCAGCTGCTGTACGGCGTCGACCTGGCCCGTAAGGAGATCGCGCTCACCTCCCAAGCCGTCGTGGTCGAGGGCTACACAGACGTGATGGCGTGCCACCTGGCGGGCGTCAAGACTGCCGTTGCCACCTGCGGCACCGCGTTCGGCGAGGACCACACCCGCATCCTGCGCAGGCTGCTGCTCGACCATGACGGGTTGCATGGTGAGGTGATCTTCACCTTCGACGGTGACGCGGCAGGGCAGAAGGCCGCGCTCCGTGCGTTCCAGGGCGACCAGCAGTTCGTGGGACAGACCTATGTCGCGGTGGAGCCCGACGGGCGCGACCCCTGTGATCTCCGGCTGGCAGCGGGCGACGCTGCCGTCCGCGAGCTGGTCGCCCGGCGGCTGCCGCTCTACCGGTTCGTGCTCAAGAACGTCGTCGCACGCTACGACCTCGATCGTGCCGACAGCCGCATCGACGCCACCCGGGATGCGGCGCAGCTCGTGGCCAGCGTCCGCGACAGGTCGAAGGTCGACGCGTTCGCCCGCGAGCTTGCGGGCATGGTCGGTGCCGACATCGACGACGTACGGGCGGAAGTGCGGCGTGCAGCAGGCCGCAGCCGATCGGGCCAAGGACGGCCCGAGCGGCCCGAGCAGCCAACCCCTATCTCCGAGCGGACGGGGGTGCCCGACCCCGGGGAGCGGCGCTTCTCGATCGAGCGGGACGTCCTCAAGCTCGCGCTGCAGTTCTCCGACCTCTCCACCGGCACCTGGCCGGCGCTGGAGGCCGAGGACTTCACCCATCCGCACTACCGGAAGCTATACACCGCGATCTCAGATCTCGGGGGTCCGGCCCAGGTTGTCCCCGAGCGGCTGTTGGCCAAAGTCGACGACCCCGGCGCCGCGCCGCTCGTTTCGGCGCTGTCGGTCGAGCCCCTGCAGCTGATGGGGGCTCCGAGCGCCGCGATCGTGGCGGCCTACGTGTTCCGACTGCGCGAGCTCACGGCGCGCCGGCGCATCGACCAGGTCAAGTCGAAGCTTCAACGAATGAACCCGGTGACTCAGGTCGCTGACTACAACCGGATGTTCGGGGAGCTCGTGGCCCTCGAGGCGCATCGTCGAGAGCTCCGGGAGAGTGCCGTCGGTAACTCACCGTGAGCCGCCACTGACGGACCGAATTTCCTCGGCTGAATGGGCATTTCGGCGACAGATCATCCATTCAGACACGTATCGCCAAAGCGCATGTATCAGTGCGCCACGGCCAACACACTTGGGTGTATGGGGAGTGAGTTGCGTGTCGTTGATGGAGGGTTGGCGACAGCGGAGAAGGTTCCGCAGCAACGAGAGACAGCCGCCGCGCCGGATTCGGTGCGTCTGTACCTGCGCGAGATCGGTCGGATCCCGCTGCTGACCGCCGCTGACGAGGTGCGGCTCGCACACGCCATTGAGGTCGGCCTGCTCGCCGAGGATCGGGCCCGGACCGCGGCCCAGATGACCGTCGAGGTTCGGCACGACCTGTCGATCCTGGCGAAGCGTGGGGTCATCGCGAAGGCGACGCTCGTGCAGTCGAACCTGCGACTGGTGGTCGCGGTCGCCAAGCGCTACGGCAACCCGAGTACGTCGTTGCTCGACCTGGTCCAGGAGGGCAACATCGGGCTGATCCGCGCCGTGGAGAAGTTCGACTACCG
>JBOHDU010000537.1:0-6706 GCA_050700615.1 Nocardioidaceae bacterium | reverse complement strand
GCCCCGGCGTGTCGATGATGTTGATCGTCATCGGCCTGTCCCCAGTCGCCGGTCCTTGGTAGCGCACTGCCGTGTTCTTGGCCAGGATCGTGATGCCTTTCTCGCGCTCGAGGTCACCAGTGTCCATCGCTCGTACGTCGACGTGGGCGTGCTCGCCGAACGCGCCGGTCTGCCAGAGCATCGCATCGACAAGGGTGGTCTTGCCGTGGTCGACGTGCGCGACGATCGCGACGTTGCGAAGGTCGTCTCGCGTTGCGGTGCGCTGCAGTGCAGACATGGTGAAGCCGAGATCCTGTCAGTCGGGGATTGGCCGGGGATATCACGGCGCCCACAAATTCTAGTGGCGTGTGTCCCGAATGACTATTTGCGGTTGGCGAGACCACCGCGCACCCCATACAGACCACTGTCCGCTGATCGGCGGCCGCTCATGCGCCGCTGCGGGACGGCCGTGCCCGGTGCAGGCTGGTGGTCAGGCCGTGCTGGATGTGTTCATTCTCGTTCCGCACTCAGCCGTGACTCGCAGGTCGCGCTCACCCTGCGGCTGATGTGCGGACTGACGACACCGGAGATCGCGGCGGGTCTGCTTGTAAGGGAGTCGGCCGTAGCGGCTCGGATCACCCGGGCGAAGAAGAAGATCATGGCCGCGGGCATCCCGTTCAGTATCCCTGGCGACGCCGAGCTGAGACCGCGCCTGGACGTCGTACTCACCGTCATCCATCTGGCTTTCACGACAGGGCACACCGCCGCCGGCGAGGAGCTGTCGCGGGGCCGGGTCCCGGGTGCTGACCTGCCCGGCGTTCTGCGCGAGCTCGACGAGCTGGCGACCGACTCGACGTTGGACGCGTACGCCTACCTGCCGGCCACGCGTGCCGATGTCCTTGCCCGGCTGGGCCGGCGGGAGGAGGCGCGGACGGCGTACGACGCGGCGCTGCTGCTCACGCACAACGAGAACGAGCGCCGCTTTCTGCGCCGTCGCCGCGCCTTCCTCTGACCGCCACCTTGCGCACCCATGCCGAGTGCCACGCCTTGTTGAACGGTACCCGAGCTGAAATGGCGACCGGGCGACGCTAATACACGCTGATCACACGGGGTATCACGCGGGCTTAGCCGACGCGGTAGACCTTGTGCTGTGCGGCCTGCGCGCGAGGTTTGATGACGACTTGGTCGATGTTGACGTGCGACGGGCGAGTGGCGACCCAGGAGACCGTCTCGGCGACGTCGTCGGCGGTCAGGGGGTTGGGCACACCCGCGTAGACAGAGTCCGCCTGTGCGCGGTTGCCGCCGAACCGGTTGAGCGAGAACTCGTCGGTCTTGACCATGCCTGGGCAGATCTCGGTGACGCGCACCGGCTTCCCGACCAGCTCCAGCCGCAGCGTCTCGGTGATCGTGGCGACGCCGTGCTTGGCCGCGGTGTACCCGCCGCCACCCTCGTAGACGATGTGGCCCGCGGTCGAGCACATGTTGATGAGCACGGCGTCTCCGCCGGCCACGAGCGCCGGCAGCAGGGCCTGGGTGACGCGGAGGGTGCCGAGCACGTTGACTTCGAACATCTGCTGCCAGTCCTCGACCTCGGCTGTCGCAACCGGGTCCATGCCGATAGCGCGGCCAGCGTTGTTGACCAGCACGTCGAGTCGCTGTCCTACCACCGAAGCGAGACGCTGCACGTCCTCGCCGGTGGTGATGTCGCAGCTGACCGCCGCACCGTCGATCTCGGCAGCGAGGGCGTTGACGCGCTCGGCACGCCGCGCGACACAGAAGACTGAGAAACCGGCCGAGGCCAGTGCCCGAGCCGATGCGGCTCCGATGCCGCTGCTCGCCCCCGTGACCACCGCAGTTCGACGCTCAACACCCATGGCCACATCCTCGCATCACCGGCGGAGCCGACTGACCATGGCTGCCGCAGCGGCTGATCCGGATATTCCGACTGTCGGCTGTCTCCTCGGGCGCCGCCCGCGAGGGATTCGCCGCCGACAATGAAATGAGCGAGACTGGGCCGTTGTTGACCCCTCGGAGGTAGACCTGTGGAAAGTTCCGCGCACGACCGGCGAGACAACGTCGTACCGGTCGGTCGGCGCCGAAACGCTCCCCGGCGGGTGGCGATGCTGAGCGTTCACACCTCACCCCTCGACCAGCCCGGAACGGGCGACGCCGGCGGCATGAACGTCTACGTCGTCGAGCTTGCGCGCCGGTTGGCCACTCTCGGGGTCGACGTCGAGATCTTCACCCGGGCGACCGCCGGGTCCCAACCACCGCTGGTCGAGATTGAGCCGGGCGTTCTGGTCCGGCACGTCGTTGCCGGACCACTCGAGGGTTTGACGAAGGGCGACTTGCCAGGACAGTTGTGCACGTTCGCTCGCGATGTGCTGCGCACCGAGGCGTCGTACGAGCCGGGGTACTACGACGTGATCCACTCCCATTACTGGCTGTCCGGTCAGATCGGGGCGCTGGCCCGCGACCGCTGGGGGGTGCCGCTCGTCCACTCGATGCACACCATGGCCAAGGTAAAGAATCTGTGGCTTGCCGAGGGCGACACCGCCGAGCCGTTGTCCCGCGTGATCGGCGAGGAGCAGGTCGTCGAGGCGGCCGACCTGATCGTGGCCAGTACCGAGGAGGAGGGTCATCAACTGGTCGACCTCTACGGCGCCGACCCGGGTCGCGTCCGTGTCATCCACCCAGGTGTCGACCTGCAGAGCTTCAGGCCCGACGATCAGGTCGCCGCCCGTCGGCGGGTAGGGCTTCCCGCGGATGCCCTGGTCGTGATGTTCGTGGGCCGGATCCAGCCACTGAAGGCGCCCGACATCGTGGTGCGGGCGGCGGCCGAGTTGCTGGCCCGTCGACCCGATCTTCGCCGGCGGCTGGTAGTCCCGATCATCGGCGGCCCGTCCGGCAGTGGCCTTGACACGCCTCAAGCCTTGGGGCAGTTGGTCTCAAGCCTGGCGCTGGACGACGTCGTGCGGCTGGTGCCGCCGGTGCAGCAGGACCGGCTGGCCGACTTCTACCGGTCCGCGTCGCTGGTGTGCGTGCCGTCGTACAACGAGTCCTTCGGGCTGGTCGCGCTCGAGGCGCAGGCATGCGGGACTCCGGTGGTGGCGGCCGACGTCGGCGGGTTGACGACTGCCGTCCGCGACCACGTGACGGGTGTGCTCGTCGCCGGCCACCGGCCCGGCGACTATGCCCAGGTGTTCGAGGGGCTTTTGACGGACGAGGCGGGCCGGCGCCGGATGGGGTCCGCGGCGGTGACGCATGCGCACGGATTCGGCTGGGACGTGACCGCACGCCAGACGCTCGACGCCTACCGTGACGCGATGGGCGACCTGCGGGCCGCATCGCTCGCCGACGCCCGATGACCACCGAGAAGGGGGCGCGTCTCGAGCACGTCGCGTCGATCGTCAGGGAGGCGCTGGTAGCCAGCGGAGTCGACGCGACCGAGCCTCGGCCCGGGGTGTTCCTGCTTGAACTGCCGGGTGAGCGCAAGCTCTCCACGCCGTGCCAGCTCGTGGTCGGCGATCACTCGCTCGCGGTGCACGCGTTCGTCTGCCGCAACCCCGACGAGAACCATGGCGAGGTCTATCGGTGGCTGCTCTCGCGCAACATGCGCCTGTACGGAGTGGCCTTCGGCATCGACCACAATGGCGACATCTACCTCGACGGCAGGGTGTCGTTCGCGGCGGTGACTCCGGCCGAGATCGATCGACTGCTCGGCGCCGTGCTGACCTACTCCGACGAATCCTTCAACACCATCCTCGAGCTCGGGTTCGCGTCCTCCATCCGCAAGGAGTACGCCTGGCGCATCAAGCGTGGTGAGTCCACGCGCAACCTCGAGGCGTTCAAGGGCTGGCTCGACCACCCCACCCCCTCCTGAGTCACACCCCCACGCCCGCCGCGCGCCTCCCTCGAGCGCTCCTCCTCCACCGAACACTCGGACGGACGCGGACCCGCCCCGAGTCGCACCCGAACCGCGGCGACGACCTGAGCTCGGTGGGTCGGATGTGGTGAGCGGCCCGAGTGGTTTAGCGGCCTTGGGAGGCGACGGCCTTGATCGACTCGGCAGCAGCCTCGGGGTCGAGGTACTCACCGCCTGGCCGGGTGGGCCGCATGGCGGCGTCGAGGTCGTAGAGGAGGGGGATCCCGGTCGGGATGTTCAGCGCCACGACGTCTTGGTCGGACATGCCGTCGAGGTGCTTCACCAGTGCGCGCAGCGAGTTGCCGTGGGCGGTGACCAGAACCGTCGCACCTCGCCGCAGATCGGGCACGATCGCGTCGTACCAGTAGGGCATCAGCCGCTGGACGACGTTGGCCAGGCACTCCGTTCGCGGGAGCAGCTCGTCAGGCAGGTCGGCATACCTAGGCTCTCTGGTCTGGCTGAACTCGCTGTCGTCGTCGAGCGGCGGCGGCGCCGTGTCGTAGCTGCGCCGCCAGAGCATGAACTGCTCCTCGCCGTAGCGCTCCAGCGTTGCCTTCTTGTCCTTGCCCTGCAGGGCTCCGTAATGGCGCTCGTTGAGCCGCCATGAACGTCGTACCGGGAGCCAGCCCCTGTCGATCGCGTCAAGGCTCAGCTGAGCGGTCTCGAAGGCCCGGCGCAGCACCGACGTGTGCAACAGGTCGGGCAGTAGCCCTCGCTCACCGAGCAGAGCACCGCCTCGCACGGCCTCGTCGCGACCCTTGTCGCTGAGTGGGACGTCCACCCAGCCGGTGAAGAGGTTCTTGGCGTTCCAGTCGCTCTCCCCATGTCGCAGGAGCACGAGCCGGTACGACGCGTCATTCATGCGGTCAGCCTATCGAGGCCCCAGGAGGCAGGCCGAGCCGACAGCGATCCGCCCGATGCCGCAGCCAGGGTCGTCGTCCGGCGATGCTGATCAGGTGGTCGCGGGATGCTCACCCGTGACGATGAACACCAGCCGGCGTGCCATCGACACGGCGTGATCGCCGATCCGTTCGTAGTAGCGGCCGAGCAGGGCGATGTCGACCGCGGCTTCGACACCGTCATCCCAGTCGTCGCGCAACAGGGTACGGAACATCGACGTCCGCAACTGGTCCATGTGGTCGTCGGCAGCTTCCAACCCCTCTGCCTCGTCCACGTCGCGGGTGGCCACCGTCCTGGCGGCCGACTCGATCATCTGGTCGGCTGTCTCAGCCATCGCATGGATGGTCGCAACGAGGGAGTCGGGGACGGCGTGCATGGGGTAGCGCAGTCGCGCGACCTTGGCGACGTGCACGGACAGGTCACCCATCCGCTCCAGGTCGGTGACCATCCGCAGAGCGGCGACCAGCATCCTGAGATCTCCGGCGACCGGGGACTGACGCGCCAGGATCTCGAAGCTGTCGTCCTCGATCCGCTCCCGAGCTTCATCGATCGCGACGTCACCCGCGATCACATCCTCGGCGAGGGCGGCGTCGGCCCCGAGCAGCGCCTTGGTCGCCTGCCCCAGCGCGGAGCGTACGTCCCCCGTCATCTCGACCAGTTCGGACAGGACGGCGTCCAACTGCTCCTGATACTTGTCCCTCATGTGGTCAGCCTAGGGAGATGGGGTTACCGATCACCGACGCACGATGAACGCCGCGTGAACAGTGCCCGAAACTGCGGTACGCGGGCTCGGCTGCGTGGGTAACGCCAGGGCTCGACTTGCGTACGATCAAGTCATGGACTCGTCGTCGATCGCCGCCATCGGTGGCTGTGTCGGCGCGCTGATGGGCGCGGGCACCGTGCTGGCGTGGCGGGTCAGCGAGCGTGACCAGCGAGGCCTCCCACCCGCGGCCGAGCCGCTGGTTCCTCCCGGCGTGGCTGCCGTGCTCTCCGTGCTCAGGTCCTCTGCCATGCTCGTCGGCCCCGACGACCAGGTGCTTCAGGCCAGTGCACCGGCTTACGCGATGGGCCTGATCGACGGCTCGCGCGTGAGTGTCGCCGATCTCCTCGGGATCGTCCAGCAGGTGCGTCGAGACGGGCAGATACAGGAGGCGGACCTGACGGTTCGCCCGGGCCGCTCGAAGGCTCTCCTGCAGGTGGCGGTGCGCGTGGCTCCGCTGAGCAGCCGGCTGGTGCTGGTTCTGGTCGAGGACCGCACGCGGGAGCGGCGGGTGGAAGCCATCCGGCGCGACTTCGTCGCCAACGTCAGCCATGAGCTCAAGACTCCGGTCGGGGCGCTCAACCTGCTGGCCGAGGCCGTCGGTGAGGCCGCCGACGATCCTGACGCCGTGCTGCGGTTCGCCGACCGCATGCACACCGAAGGCGAGCGGCTCACTCGTCTCGTGCAACAGATCATCGAGCTCTCCCGTCTGCAAGGTGACGATCCGCTCGAGGATGCCGCCTCGATCGCGGTCGATGCCATCGTCGAGCGTCCCATGGACCGGGTCCGGGTCGACGCTTCGCGGATGCAAGTCGAGCTGGTGTTCGCGGGCGAGCACGGCTGCTACGTACTGGGTGACGCTGAGCAGTTGATCGTGGCGCTCGGCAACCTGGTCGAGAACGCGGTCGTCTACAGTCCCGACGGGAGCCGGGTGACGTTGTCCGTACGTGCTGCCGACGCGATGGTCGACATCTCGGTGACCGACCAGGGAGTGGGGATACCGGCCCAGGAGATCGACCGGATCTTCGAGCGGTTCTACCGGGTCGACCCGGCCCGGCACCGGGCCACCGGGGGCACCGGCCTCGGCCTGTCGATCGTCAAGCACGTCGCCGCCTCGCATGGTGGCGAGGTCACGGTCTGGT
>JBOHDU010000536.1:0-6501 GCA_050700615.1 Nocardioidaceae bacterium | reverse complement strand
GGCAAGATGGAGGACGTCATCTTCGCTGGCACGTCAAGCCGGCCTCCGCTGGGGCGAGCCGAGGTGCTCCTCACGATCGACAACACCGACGGCGCGCTCGACATCGACTACACCGAGGTCACGATCTCCCGCACCATGTTTCGCAACGGGGGGTCGGAGTACGCCATCAACGGCCAGACGTGCCGGCTGCTCGACGTCCAGGAGCTGCTGAGCGACTCGGGGATCGGGCGCGAGATGCACGTGATCGTCGGGCAGGGGCAGCTCGACGCGATCCTGCACGCCAGCCCCGAGGAGCGCCGCGGCTTCGTCGAGGAGGCAGCCGGCGTGCTCAAGCACCGCAAGCGCAAGGACAAGGCGCTACGCAAGCTCGACGCGACCGAGGGCAACCTCACCCGACTCGGCGACCTGCTCAGCGAGATCCGCCGCCAGCTCAAGCCGTTGGGACGGCAGGCTGAGGTGGCCAAGCGCGCCTCCCTGGTGCAGATGGAGGTCCGCGATGCCCGGGCTCGGCTGCTCGCCGACGACGTCGTCAGCATGCGCGCGTCGCTGGAGCAGGAGCTCGCCGACGAAGAGGCGATCAGGCAGCGCAGGGCCGGTGTCGAGGCTGGCCTTACCGGTGCTCGGCGTACCGAGGCCGAGCTTGAGAAGGAGCTGCGCAACGACGCGCCCCGCCTCGCGCGTGCGCAGCAGACGTGGTTCGCTCTGTCCGGGTTACGGGAACGACTGCGCAGCACGGCCGGTCTGGCCGCCGAGCGCGTCCGCAACGTGGCCGACGAGCCTGCGGAGAGCCCGGCGGGCCGCGATCCCGAGGAGCTCGAGGCGGAGGCTGCCCGAGTGCGCGAGCACGAGGAGGAGATCCAGCACGAGGTCGTCGCCCACCGTGGCCGGCTCGAGGAGACGACAGCCGCTCGACAGGCGGCCGAGGCGTCACATGCCGAGGAGGACCGCAGGGTGGCGGGGTTGGTGCGCGCTGCCGCCGACCGGCGCGAGGGCTTGGCGCGCCTGACCGGCGAGGTGAACTCGATCCGGTCGCGGGCCGCGGCGGCCGACGACGAGATCGCCCGGTTGGCGGCGGCCCGCGACGAGGCCTCGACGCGGGCCCGACGGGCCCAGAAGGACTTCACGGCACTCGAGACCAGCATCGCCGGGCTCGACGCGGGCGAGCGTGGCCTGGACGCCGAGTACGAAGGTGCCGTCTCGACGCTCGATGACGCTGACGAACGGCTGGCCAAGCTGCGCGACGAGCTTCAGGGAGCCGAGCGTGAGCGGACCGCTCTGGCGGCTCGCAAAGAGGCGCTCGAGATCGGGCTGTCCCGCAAGGATGGCGCCGGCGCTCTGCTCGCGACAAGTGACACGGTGTCGGGGCTGCTCGGCTCAGTCGCGGCCCTGCTGAGCATCCACCACGGTTACGAGGCTGCGGTTGCCGCCGCCCTCGGCCCGGCGGCTGACGCCGTGGCGGTCGACGGCGTCGGCTCGGCGGTCGGGGCCATCGAGATGCTGAAGCGAGAGGACCTCGGCCGCGCCGGACTCCTGCTCGCAGGCGGTCAGGTCGACGATGCCGCGTGGCCGGGACTGCCGGCCGACGCGACGTACGTGGTCGACGTGCTCGAGGCCCCCGGCGAGGTGCTCGGGGCGCTGCGACGCCTCCTCTACAAGACCGCTGTCGTCGACTCTCTCGCCGAGGCCCAGCGGTTGGTGGCAGAGCTCCCGGACCTGGTCGCCGTCACCCGCGACGGCGATGTGCTGGGCCGGCACTTCGCGAGTGGAGGATCCTCCACACGGCTGAGCCTGCTCGAGGTTCAGGCGGCGCTCGACGAGACCGAGGCGGGCATCACTGAGATCATGGCGAACGCCGACCGGCTCCGGTTCGAGCAGAGCAGAGCGCAGTCCGAGCGCGATGACGCCCAGCGCCGGGTCGACGTTGCCCTTGCCCGGTTACACGAGTCCGATGCAGCCATGGCTGCGGTCGCGGAGGAGCTTGGCCAGCTCGGGTCCCTGGCTCGCGCGGCGGCGTCGGAGGCGGCACGCGTCGACGCCGCGATCGCCGAGGCGCAAGCAGCGCATGCCCGCGACATCGACGGGCTCACCGAGCTAGAGCAACGCCTCGCGTCAGCCACAGAGTCGGCCGACGTGGAGCCTGACACGGGCGAGGTCGAGCAGTTGGGCGAGCAGGCCCGGCTCGTCCGGCAGGCCGAGATGGACACCCGCCTGGCCCTGCGCACGTCGGAGGAGCGGGCGCGTGCCCTGCGTGGGCGCGCCGAGTCCCTGCTGGCGATGGCGGAGCAGGAGAGAGCGGCTCGCGCACACGCCGTCGCGCGTCGGGAGCGCCGCAGCCGCGAGGCTCGAACGGCTGACGCCGTCGGAACGGGTGCCCGCGTCGTCCTTGCTCGGCTTGAGCACTCGCTATCCTCGGCCGTCACCCAGCGCACCGAGATCGAGTCCTCCAGGGAGGGCCGCGAGCACGCACTGTCCGAGACCAGGGGCCAGGTGCGGCGGCTCGAGAGCGAGCTCGCCACCCTCGTCGACACGGTGCATCGCGACGAGATGCTGCGGGCCGAGCACCGGATGCGCATGGAGCAGCTCGAGCAGCGGGCGCTCGTCGAGCTCGGTCTCGACCTCGAGGCTCTGGTGACGGGATTCGGGCCCGACCAGCTGGTGCCTCCCATCCCGGCGCCGCCGGGCGACGAGACCGAGATCGAGCCCCATCCGACGGCGTACGACCGTGAGCAGCAGAGCAAGCGACTTCGGGTCGCCGAGAGGGCACTCGCCCAGCTGGGGAAGATCAACCCCCTTGCGCTCG
The DNA here is from genome assembly GCA_050700615.1 of Nocardioidaceae bacterium. Taxonomy (GTDB): domain Bacteria; phylum Actinomycetota; class Actinomycetes; order Propionibacteriales; family Nocardioidaceae; genus JBOHDU01. The sequence continues at coordinate 3,701 of JBOHDU010000536.1, read as the reverse complement.
AGGAGTTCTCGGCGCTCGAGGAGCGCCACAAGTACCTCACCGGGCAGCTCGAAGACCTGCGGAAGACCCGGCGTGATCTGCTCGACATCGTGCGCGAGGTCGACGAGCGGGTCGAGCAGGTCTTCAGTCAGGCCTACGCCGACGTGGAGCGTGAGTTCGAGGGCATGTTCGCGCGGCTGTTCCCCGGTGGGGAGGGGCGGCTCGTGCTCACTGCGCCAGACGACCTCCTTGCCACCGGTATCGAGGTCGAGGCGCGTCCTCCTGGCAAGAAGGTGAAGCGACTCTCCCTGCTGTCGGGCGGAGAGCGGGCACTGGTAGCTGTCGCGTTCTTGGTGTCACTGTTCAAGGCGCGGCCATCGCCGTTCTACATCCTCGACGAGGTCGAGGCGGCGCTCGATGACGTCAACCTCGACCGGCTGCTGCAGATCTACGAAGAGCTGCGTGAGAGTTCTCAGCTGCTCGTCATCACCCACCAGAAGCGCACGATGGAGGGCGCCGACGCGCTCTACGGGATCTCCATGCGGGGTGACGGGGTCTCTTCGGTGATCAGCCAGCGACTGAGAGAGGCCGAGTCGGCCTAGTGGCCGGACCGCAGGTGTCCCGGGGGCGGTTCCCTCACAGGCTGCGGTCGAGGTTGCCGCTGACGTGACAGGCGACACCCGGTGACAAGAGCCACACCCCTCGAGCCCGGTTGAGGTGGAACCAGACCCGGCCTATCGGCCACACTGGAGCGGCAAGTTTGGAGCTGGTGGCACGATAGGAGCCACCACCGATAATCGGGACGAGAAGGAGCCGCAGTCCATGGTGCTCATCTTCTTTGCTCTGCTCGTTTGTGTCGTGCTCGCCGGCTTGGTCACCGCGTTCGTCGCATTCCCACATCGTGGCCAGTCGATTCCGCATGCTCACTGGCTGTCGAATGCGATGGTGAAGGCACGAGACCAGGTCAACGAGAAGCTGCCCCACTGAGCTCCTCTGGATTCCGCCCGGGCTGATCCGGATTCCGTCCGGCCTCTCGCGGTCTGCGAGGATGTCTGCCCGTGACTGAGTTCGCGTACATCGTCATCGGCATCGTCATCGTCGCACTGGCTCTTGTCGTCGGCCTGGTGTCGACTTTGAGGCATCGGGGCGCACCGTCGACCAAGTCGCGCTCCGACGAGCACTCTGCGCCCTCCGAGCCAGCGCCAGGTGGCGACCGGGCGGCCCAGAGTGCAGTTGCGCCGGTCGCCGAGACCGAGCCGGCCGACGACCTCGCCGTCGATGAGCCGGCGGCGAGCACGATCGAGGCCGAGCGCCCCGAGCCGGCTGCCGGCAGGCTGCGGCGGCTGCGCGCTCGGCTGGCACGTTCGCAGTCCTCCCTCGGCAAGGGCCTGCTCGCCCTGCTGTCGAAGGAGCGCCTCGATGACCAGACCTGGCAGGAGATCGAGGACACTTTGCTGGCTGCTGACGTGGGCGTGGCATCGACCATGGAGATCGTCGGTCACCTCAGGGAGCGGGTGCGGGACGAGTCTGCGTCTGGCACCGAGGCCGAGACGATGTTGCGCGAGGAGCTGACCCAGGTGCTCGACCCAACCTTCGACAGGTTGCTGCACTCGGACCGCACAGCCGGGAAGCCGGGGGTGGTCATGGTGGTCGGGGTGAACGGGGTCGGCAAGACGACCACCGTTGGCAAGATCGCGCGCGTCCTGGTCGCCGAGGACAGGGACGTTCTGCTGGCCGCCGCGGACACGTTCCGCGCCGCCGCGGCCGACCAGCTGCAGACATGGGGTGAGCGAGTCGGAGTGCCGACCGTGCGGGGGCCGGAGGGATCCGACCCGGCGAGCGTCGCGTTCGACGCCGTTCGAGCCGGGGTCGAGCAGGAGGTCGACACAGTCCTCATCGACACTGCCGGGCGGCTGCATACCAAGACCGGGCTGATGGACGAGCTTGGCAAGGTCAAGCGGGTGGTCGAGAAGGTCGCGGCTGTCGACGAGGTGTTGCTGGTGATCGATGCGACCACCGGGCAGAACGGCCTCACCCAGGCGCGAGTCTTCGCCGAGGTGGTCGACGTGACCGGCATCGTGCTCACCAAGCTCGACGGAACCGCCAAGGGCGGGATCGTGATCGCCGTGCAGCACGAGCTCGGGGTGCCGGTCAAGCTCGTCGGGCTCGGCGAGGGTCCAGACGACCTCGCCCCGTTCGAGGTGGACGCGTTCGTCGAAGCGCTGATCGGATGACGAGGCGAATCAGCTGACTTCGGACGGTCGCCCGTCCGAGAGATCCAGCACGGTGGTTCCTTCCCGTGCGAACCCGGCGACGTGCCCGAGGTAGGCCTGCCGGCCCGCCTCCGTGAGAAGGCCATCGTGGATCGGGATCGCCGTGCGCGGAGAGATCCGGCGGACGAAGTCGATGGTGTCGCGTACCGCTGTCCAGGGCGCGTTGAGCGGCACCGCGAGGACGTCGACCCGGCCAGGCTCGCCGTCGTAGGCGTCGCCCGGGTGGTAGAACGTCGGTCCCGAGTCGCCGCCGAGGACCACGCCGACGTTGCCGCAACGTCGTACGCCGTCGTGGTTGCGGGCGTGCCGGGATCCGATCGGGCGTATGACGACCGTGCCGACGTGCAGATCCTCGCCTTCGTGTAGCCGCTCCGGGGTGACGGGCAGGTCGAAGTGCTGTTCGATGAGGTCTGCCGTCTCAGGCTCGGCGAACAACCGTGCCCGCGGGTTGGCGGCCACGATCGCGGAGAAGCGCTCCGGGTCGACGTGGTCGGCATGCTGGTGGGTCGTCACGACAGCGTCGAGCTCGGTCAGCGCAGTGAGGTCACCAGCGAGATTGCCCGGGTCGATCAGGATCTGCTGGTCGTCGATGACGACCAGCAGACAGGCGTGTCCGAGATGGGTCAGGCGCATGGACCCAACCTATGTCGCCCCGAGGGTCGGCCGCGCCCCGCCACTCACCTTGCCGGCACCACGACGGGCAGTGACCACGAGCGGTCAGCGCACGTGCAGTGCGGTGGCCAGCAGGTTGGCATAGAGGGCGCCGCCGTCCGGATCCGGATGGATGTCGTCGCTGTAGAGCCATCCCGGATGCTGGGAGATGGCGGTGTTCCAGTCGACGACGGTCACGTTGCGGTGCTCGGCGGCGAGCGAAGTCAGCGTGGCGTTGACGCTGTCCTGCCATGGTCGCGGCACGTGCGTGTTGACCAGCACGACCCGGCGGTGCGGGCCGATCTCCTGCAGCGCCGCCCCGAGCTGGTCACTGGTGAAGGCCCCGTTGCTGCCGAGGCCGATGACGACGACCCGGCGAAGGTGACCCGCTCGCTTGAGCGCGGCCACCGTGGCAGCGACGTCCCACATCTGGCGTCCGATCTCGGCGTCGATGTACAACCCCTGCAGTCGCTGCTCGAGCGCTGGAGCCGCAGCCACCATGACCGAGTCTCCGATCGCGGTGATGTCCTTGCCCGCGACCGGAGCCGGTCGCGACGAGTGGTGTCGTCCGCCGAGGTATTGCCTCCCCGCGGCGTGGTGACCAGGGCGGCCATGGCTGGCAGCCACGTGATGCACCGGGGCCCTGCCCTGCCCGTGCGTCGATTGAGCCGATCGCCCGTGCCGAGACCTTTGCGCGACCGGTCCGTGGCCTCCGGTGGCGGCGGCATCGCCGAGCCGCTGCCAGGTGGCGCCGGGGATGCCGTGGACCCTGAGCTCGGGGGAGCCACCGTGCCGACC
>JBOHDU010000535.1:0-3083 GCA_050700615.1 Nocardioidaceae bacterium | reverse complement strand
GCCGTAGGCGGGCTGGTGCTTGAGCATCGTGATGTAGGCGATGATGTCCTTCTTGTCCTGGGGCGTCATCACCTGGTCGGAGAACTTCGGCATCTGTTGCGGCCCGGTCAGCATGGCTTCGTACATGTGCTTCGGGGACACGCCGCGCAGGTTGGGGGCGTACCGGCCGTGGGGTAGCGCGCCGCCCGAAGCGGCGAAGTTATGGCACGCGGTGCAGTTGGTGCGGAAGAAGGCGCCGCCCCTCACGACCTGGGCGTTGGTGGCCTTGCTGACGTCGTACTCACTTTGGCTTGGGATGGCCGGACCCGGGCCGAGCGAGGCGACGTACGCCGCGAGCGCCTCCGTCTCCTGCGGGGTGAACAGGGGGGTTCGCTGCTCGGCTTGTGCGGCGGGGATCGCCATCGGCATCCGTCCGGTGCCGACCTGGAAGTCGACCGCGGCCGCACCGACGCCGATCAGCGGCGGACCGTAGTTGAGCCCGCGTTTGCTCATGATGCCCTCGCCGTTGAGGCCGTGGCAGCTCGAGCAGCTGACGACGAAGAGGTGGCGCCCCTGCTGGATCAGCTGGGTGTCGGCCTTGGATGCGTCGGCTGCGGCGGGGCGGAACGTGGAGTAGATGCCACCCATCACGACGAGCCCGAGCAACAGCACGACGAACCCCGCGAGCGGGTGTCGCCTGTGCGTCGACAAGAACTTCACGAGGTTGCGCTCCCTCCGGCAGTCACTTGAGTAGGTAGATCGTTGAGAACAGGCCGATCCACACGATGTCGACGAAGTGCCAGTAGTACGACACCACGATCGCGGTGACCGCTTGCTCGTGGGTGAACTTCTTCGCCATGAACGTCCGACCGATGACGAACAGGAACGCGATCAGGCCGCCGGTGACGTGCAGTCCGTGGAACCCGGTAGTCAGGTAGAAGATCGAGCCGTAGGGCGAGGAGGGAATCGTGATGTTGTCGCGGACCAGGCCGGTGTACTCGTAGATCTGGCCGCCGATGAAGAACGAGCCCATGACGTAGGTGAGCACGAACCACTCGCGCAGCCCCCACTTGCCGACCTGGAAGACGCTGCCGGAGCGGCCCACCTGGCCACGCTCGGCGGCGAACACACCGAGCTGGCAGGACACCGAGCTCAGCACCAGCACAGTCGTGTTGACCGACGCGAACGGCACGTCGAGGTGGGGCGTCTCTTGGGCCCACAACGCGGGGGTCACGCCGCGGATCGTGAAGTAGGCGGCGAACAGTGCCGCGAAGAACATCAGCTCGCTCGCGAGCCAGACGATGGTTCCGACACTGACCATGCTCGGCCGGTCGTGATGGCCGTGGAGCCGCGAGACCGGGATGGGGGTTGAGGTCGCCACCCCGCCATTATGTCGGTAGGTGTCTGTTGTGGCACGGCGACCCCCCGGGATTCTTGGTCCGGTACGACGGGGGCGTCCTGGGATGGCGATCTGGTGTCCCGTCACTCGTGGATTGGGCTCGATTGACAGGCGGAATGGGGCCGGCTGGGCCGCGTTGGCCGCTCGCTCGGGCGGTCGGAAGGAGCCGTGTGGGCCGTCCCGTCACAGGGGGCGCGCGGTTGCACGGGGCAGCAACTCGTTGTGACCGGGCCACCGGGGGTGGTCGTGGTGTTCGTTTGCGGGTGGTCTGCCGGGAAGGGACTGCTCCGCGGCGGTTATCGGGGGGGCCACGTGGCATCGAGGTCCGAACGAGGCGGGGTCGGCTCGGCCGGCAAACTCCTGCGTGCGTCGATTGGTAGCATCGCCGCAGCGTGGGGGCGTGAGGTCGGGTGATCGCCTCGCGGACCCGCGCCACGAAGAAGCGACGGGATCTTCGACGTACCGAAGCCGAAGATGAGCGTCGGCATCTGACACAGGGCAGGCAGGTCAGCGGGATGAAGGTTCTGGTTTACAGCGACGACGCCAACACACGTGCCGAAGTCCTGCTCTCCCTCGGCAAGCGTCCCCATGCCGACCTGCCGGCCCTCGAGTACCTCGAGTGCGCGACCGAACCGGTCGTCATCCAGACCATGGATGCAGGCGGAATCGACCTCGCCATCCTCGACGGCGAGGCAGTCCCCGTCGGGGGCATGGGCATCTGCCGGCAGCTCAAGGACGAGATCTTCCGCTGCCCACCGATCCTGGTGCTCACCGGTCGGCGCGACGACGCGTGGCTGGCCACGTGGTCACGCGCGGATGCCTCGGTGCCTCATCCGATCGACTCGATCCAGCTTGCCGAGGCCGTGACGCGCCTGCTCAGGCCGCGCATGGACGTCGCCGGCAGTTGATCTCCATGCGGGCCGCAGGGGTGCCGTCAGCGATCAACCGCGTTGCTGTGGGCCGCGGTGTTCAGTTGCGAGCGGTTGGCGGGAAAAGTTCGGCTGAGACGGTTGGCGGCGTACGGTCCCCGGGGTCGGTAAGGGGGCGCCGTGAGTGAGGCAGAGTCCAGCTGGCCCGAGCTGCTCTCCACGCTGATCCGGGGTGACGATCTGTCCGGTGAGCAGGCGGGGTGGGTGATGCGGCAGATCCTGGCTGGGGAGGCGAGCCCGTCGCAGATCGCCGGATTCGCGGTCGCCCTGCGAGCGAAGGGTGAGACGGTCGACGAGGTCGAGGGCCTGGTCGCGACCATGTACGAGTTCGCGACGCCGCTGGAGTACGTCGGACGGGCGGTCGACATCGTGGGGACCGGTGGAGATCGGGCGCGCACGGTCAACATCTCGACGATGGCGGCGCTGGTCGCCGCCGGAGCAGGCATACCGGTGGTGAAGCACGGCAACCGTGCCGCATCGTCCTCATGCGGGTCCGCCGACGTTCTCGAGGGTCTCGGGATCCCTCTCGACCTGCCTGCCTCGAAAGTCGGGGACGTGGCTCGCCAGGTGGGCATCACGTTCTGCTTTGCGCCCGTCTTTCACGCGGCGCTGCGGCACTCAGCGGTGCCGCGACGGGACTTGGGTGTGCCGACGACCTTCAACTTCCTCGGGCCGCTGGCCAACCCGGCTCGGCCGGCGGCGCAGGCCGTTGGAGTGGCCGATGCGCGAATGGCGGTGATCATCGCCGGGGTGTTGGCCAAGCGCGGTGTGGATGG
>JBOHDU010000534.1:0-9605 GCA_050700615.1 Nocardioidaceae bacterium | reverse complement strand
CTCGGCCTCTGGTGTACGTCGACACCGGAGCGGCTTGTCCACAGCCGGCTCCGCCTCGTCGCGGACACTCGCCGACCGAACACTCGACCCGACGGCCCACGGTGCCGCCCAAGACCACACCAACCGGTAAAGGATGTGTGCCCGCGCCCTTCAGCCGACCGTCGACCGAACCTGCGACCGTGGCCTGGCTCGAGACTGAGGGATCCCCGGGTGCCGGACCCGATGACAGGATGGCCGTATGGGCTCACCATTCGGATCTGCGCCGTCCCGATTCGACCCGCCGTCGGAGCCATCGGGCAAGGTGGCCATCGTGCTTCCCGGGATGGGGTACTCACCCTCCCACCCGCTGCTGGAGTTCGGGAGGCAGTCGCTGCTCCAGCACGGCTGGACCGTGCAGCAGGTCTGGTGGGACGCGCCGCGCGGACGCTCGGACCACCAGATCATCGAGTGGGTGGGCGAGCAGGCGCGGGCGGCCGTCGATGCCGAGCGGCGGGCCGACGTTCCTGCCGAGCGGATACTTCTGATGGGGAAGTCGCTCGGGACGCTCGCCTCGCCGGTGGCCGCCGGGCTGCCCTGCCCGGCTGTGTGGTTCACCCCGTTGTGTGACGTCGCGGCGTGCCTTGCGGGAATCGGCGACGCGGCGGATGCCGGCGCGGACCAGCTGTTGGTCGGCGGCCTTGCAGACAGCTCCTGGAACGCGCAGCTAGCCCGTGCACTCGGTGCGGACCGGCCCGTCAGCGAGGTTCCCAGGACGAGCGGTGATCAACCGCAGACCCGCACGCGAGGGGTCGTCGAGGTTGTAGACTTCGCCGACGCGACGCACCTCCTGCACGTGCCCGGCGACGCGGTTCGGTCTGCCGAGATCCAGTACGACATCACCCGCGCGGTCGACAGGTTCCTGTCCCGGCTCGGCTGAGCCGGGCTACGCGAGGCGAGAACCCACGAGCTCAGTTCAGGTTGGATCGGCTCTTCCACGGCGCGGATCCGGTTTCAGCGCCCGGGTCACCACCCGCCGCTCCCGGCACACCATCCGCATCGCCCGGTTCACCACCCGCAACGCCCGGTTCGGCACCCGAGTCGGCACCTGGCTCGGGCGGTGACCCAGCACCCGATCCTGCGCTGGCCCCAGCACCAGGAAGGCCTTCCGCGACCTCGTCGGGTCCGTCGCCAGAGTCGGCGGACTCACCGGGTACGGCGCGCGCCTCGGCCTCGGCGATGGCTGCCCGGGCCGCCGCCGCCTCGGCTGCCTTCGCTTCCGCCACCGCGGCGGCCCTCGCGGCCGCCTCCTCCTCCGTAGCAGCCTTCGCGGCGGCGGCTGCCTCCTTGGCCTCGGCCTTCGCGGCCGCAGCCGCTGCCTTCGCCTCGGCCTGGGTCAGCTCCTTCGCCTTGGTCGCGTACATGTCGACGTACTCCTGGCCGGACAGCTCCATGAGCGCGTACATGATCTCGTCGGTGATGGATCGCAGCACGAACCTGTCGTCCTCCATGCCCTCGTAGCGGGAGAAGTCCAGCGGCTTGCCGAACCGCACATGCGGCCTGGCATAGGTGCCGAAGATCTTGCCCGGAGGCGCGACCACGTCGGTGCCGACAACCGCCACCGGGATGACCGGGACCTTGGCGTCGAGCGCCATCCGCGCGACGCCCGTGCGGCCGCGGTACAACCGCCCGTCGTGGGAGCGGGTGCCCTCGGGATAGATGCCGAACAGCTCCCCGCTGCCGAGGACCCGTAGCCCGGTGGCGATCGCCCCGGCGGCCGCGGTGCCGCTCGTGCGGTCGATCGGCACCTGCCCTGCGCCGGAGAAGAACGTCTTCTGCAGCCAGCCCTTGATGCCCGGGGTGGTGAAGTACTCCGCCTTCGCCACGAACGTCACCCGCCTGGGGACCATCATCGGCATGAAGAGCCAGTCGCTGTAGGACAGGTGGTTGCTGGCCAGGATCGCGCCGCCCTCCTCCGGCACGTTCTCGATGCCCTCGGTGTACGGCCGGAAAACGAACTTGAGCAGCGGGCCGATGAAGACCCACTTCAAGAGCCAGTAGAACACCCAGACCTCCCTTCTCGGTGTCACCTTAGTGCGGATCCACCGTCGGCCGGCCTCGTGATCGTCACCAGACGGAGGTGACGGCAAGGCGCGCCTGCCCGAGCCCGGCGGACAACGCGGTCCTGCGGGTTTCCAGCCCGGCCGCCGGCCGCCCCAGAGGCAGGCACGTTTCGCCACACCTGCCCGCAAACGACCGCAACCTCACCTCCGAGCTCAGTCGCCCATGCGCGAGTTCCGACCTGACCTCGAAAAGACGCCGCGGCCATGCGACCATGAATTCACACAGGCGCTCGCTCGAAGCACACTAGGAGACCCAGCATGGGACGCCCCTCGCCACAGCCGCCGGCTGGTCGCGACGGGTCGGCCTGCGCTGGCCGCCCTCGTAGCCGCGGCGAGAGCATCGCGCCCTCGAGCGCATGGGGCCGACCCGATGCGGTCTAACGGCCTGACCGCCCCGTCCTACACGCCGGTCGCCGACCTCGACCCACGAATCGCCGACGCGCTGCTCGAGGAGCTCAAAGGACAGGGAGTCGCGGCGTACACGAACCCCGTCGAGTCGACCTCGACCGCCGGTTTCGACCGACCAGAGTTTCGGGTCGACGTGAAGGAGAGGCTGTACGTCGACACCGCCGCGTCCGCCCGGGTCCGGGACCTGATTGCGCGGCGAGATCCCGATCTGGGCGCGCCCAACGACGACCTCACCTGGGCACAGATCGTCGCCGAGTTCGACCAGCCGGTGACGTCGGACGTATCACCGTGGCCGGTCACCGAAGACCTCGACTGGCACTCCGCCGATCACGACGCGTCCGAGCGCGGCCCGCTCGACACCCACGACGATCCGCCCACAGACGCCGCCGGCTTCCGGCTCTACGACGACGGGTCGAGCGCCTCGGGAGTGTCATCCGACGATGACGTCGAGGACCGGTTCATCCCGCCGACACCGCCGCCGCTGCCGAAGATCGACGGCGTCCGGCAGGCGGCGTGGATCGGCGCGCTGGGTGGTCCGCTTCTACTGGTGGGGTGTGCGCTCTTCTCGGTCTCGCTGCCGACCTGGCTCGCGTTGATCGCCGTGGGCGGCTTCATCGCTGGCTTCGTGACCCTCGTCGCGACGATGAACAACGATCCCGATCGCGGCGACGGCGACAACGGGGCCGTTGTTTAGCCCGGATCCGCCGATACCCGCCCGGCAGACCCCGGACGCCTATGCGGTCGTGACCGCTAACCTGTCGCCATGACTCAGGCATCCGAGACCGTAGAGATCACCGGGCACCTGATGGACAGCGGCATCCTGTCCCGCGTTCTCGACGACGTGCGTGAGTACGGCGGCGACCACCTGATCGAGCGGTTCGACGTCGGCCATGACACGGCCGACACGTCGTATGCCCGGATCGCCGTGACTGCCGACGACGAGGAGACCCTGCAGCGGTTGCTGATGCGGCTGCAGACTCGCGGCGTCAACATGGTCAGCCCGGGCGAGGCGACCCTCGTCGAGGCCGACGCCGATGGCGTCTTCCCCGACGGGTTCTACTCGACCACCAACCTGGAGACGCAGGTCCGGCTCAGCAGCCAGTGGGTCACTGTCGACAACCCGGAGATGGACTGTGGCCTGATCGTGGAGCGCACCCACACCTCCCCGCGCGTCTACACCCTCCCCATGTCGGACGTGAAGATCGGGATGAGCGTGGTCTGTGGAGCAGCCGGCATCAAGGTCAAGACCCCGATGCCGGCGGGGGGTCCGGAGAGCGAAGTCTTCGGGTTCATGGACTCTGATGTGTCGAGCGAGAAGCCGCAGACTCTTCTGGTCCGACAGGTTGCCGACGGGATCCGAGACGCCAAGGCGGCCGGCAAGCGCGTGCTGTGGGTGGGCGGTCCGGGGGTCGTGCACACGGGTGCCGCGCCGGCGATGGTCGCGATGGTCAAGTCCGGCTACGTCGACGTTCTCTTCGCCGGGAACGCCCTGGCCACCCACGACATAGAGTCGGCGCTCTACGGTACGTCGCTCGGGGTCGACCTGGCGCTCGGACGCGGCGTCGAGCACGGACACGAGCACCACATCCGGGCACTGAACACGATCCGCAAGGCCGGCTCGATCGCCGACGCGGTCAGCCAAGGGGTGCTGACCGGCGGCATCATGCACGCTCTCGTGACACAAACCAAGGACTTCGTGCTGGTCGGCTCGGTGCGAGACGACGGACCGTTGCCCGACGTCTACACCGACGTGATCGAGGGTCAGCGCGCCATGCGTGCGCAACTTCACGATGTCGGCTTCTGCCTGATGGTGGCCACGATGTTGCACTCGGTGGCGACCGGCAACATCCTGCCCGCGTCGATCCCTCTCGTCTGCGTCGACATCAACCCCGCCACCGTGACGAAGCTGGCCGACCGAGGCTCATCGCAGGCTCGGGGCATCGTCACCGACGTCGGGCTGTTCCTCGAGCAGCTCGCGATGGAGCTCGTCCCCGACTACCGTCGCGCTCCCCTGACCTGACGCTCGGTCGACTCGCCACCCGGTCGCGAGCGGCCCGGTGCCGGGCCCTGAGCGACACGGTCGACACACCGGCGCAGGGACCGGGTTCACGAGAGCAGCAGCGTGCCGACGACGGGCAGATGGTCGCTCGCTGCCCGCAGCTGTGCGGCAGACAGCGCAGGTGTGCCGACGTGCTCGACGACTCCACCTCGGGTCAGCAAGGCGTCGATCCGCTTGCCCGGGCTCGTTGAGCTGAAGGTCATGTCACCCGGCCGTGCTGCATCTTCGAATCCGGCGTCTCGGAAAGCGCTCCAGGAGCTGCCTCCCGCACGTTCGTTAAGGTCCCCGCCCAGCACCACCGGCCCCCTCAACTCGGCCGCGACCGCTATCGCCTGCTCGGCACCGCGCAACCGCCAGTCGCTCAGCAGTGACAGGTGCACGCCCACCACGCCGAACTCGACGCCCCCCAGCGCGCACTGCGCACTCACGATCCCTCGGCGCGGCCGGAACAGGGGCTGCTGCAACCGAATGGCCCTCGTCGACAAGACCTGGATTCGATCCGAGACACAGATCATGTTGCTTCCGGCGTCTCGTCCACCGGCCGCTCGCCGCATCGCCCACGATGCAGCGATCCGATCGCACGTGCATCGCCACACCAGCGGCAGCTTCGGCGTCTCGTTCGCGACGATGACGTCCGGGGCAAGCGCGCGCACGACAGTTGCGAGCGGGCCCGGGTGTCGCGCTCCGAAGATGTTGTACGTCGCGACCCGGACAGCCATGCCCTCCTCGGCGCGCATGTCCTGCTCCTCCTCGGTTCGGCTGCCTTCATCGTGCCTGCTCGCCGTCGTCGGCTGGCAACGAGTCGGGTGCTCAGCTCGTCAGTCACGGGTCTGCTCCGGTTCAGCCTGGCGACACCAGCTCGCTCACGAGGCAGGCGGGGGGATCTCGTGGGGCATCAGTGCGGCCTCGGTCACCTTGATCCACGTCCACCCGCGGCCCGCCATAGAGGTCAGTAGCCGAGGCGCTCGCCACGGGCTTCGAGGCGCTCCATCCGCCGGCGGTTACGACGCTCGCGCTTGCGCGGTGAATGACGCGAGCGTCGTACGGCCGAGCGCGCCATGTCAGCGGCACCGACCATGCCGGCCGAGGCCCCGAGCGTGGCGGGCACGACCGGCGGCATCGGCCGGAAACCGCGCCCGGTCAGGGTGCGCGCGAGCGCCTCCCGTGCGGGAGCGATCAGCAGCTCGCCGGCCTCCGAGACACCACCGCCGACGATGATGCAGTCGGGGTCGAAGGCCGCCGACAGGCTGGCCATCCCGACCCCGAGCCAACGCCCCACGTCGGCGATCAGCTCGACGGCGGTCGGGTCGCCCTGCCGCGCAGCCTGGCTCACCAGCGGTCCGCTCAGCCGCGACGCGTCCGCACCGGCCATCGTGCGCAGCTGCTCGGCGACGGGTGACCCGGACACGATCAGCTCGCGCGCCTCGCGCACCAACGAGTTGCCGCTGGCGTACTGCTCCCAGCAGCCGCGGTTGCCGCACTCGCACCGGTGCCCGCCGGGCACCACCTGCATGTGGCCGAACTCGCCGGCCATCCCGTTGGCACCGCGGAAGACCCGGCCGTCGATCACCAACGCACCGCCGATCCCGGTGCCGAGCGTGATGCACAGGATCTGGCTGAAGCGCGCCCCGGCACCGAATCGATATTCCGCCCACGCGGCCGTGTTGGCGTCGTTGTCGACGATCACGGGCATCCGCAGCCGAGCAAACAGTGCCTGCCGCAACGGCTCGTTGCGCCACGACAGGTGCGGCGAGAAGAGCACCGTCGCCCGTCGCGCGTCGACGAAGCCCGCGGCGCCGATGCCGACGGCCGCCGCCGGATGCGACGCGAGCAGCTCCTCGACCGCCGCCACGATCGTGTCCTCGACCACGAGCGGGCTGGTACTGCGGTCGGGGGTCTCCAGGCGGACCTGGTCAAGCACCTGGCCACTCGTGTCGACCACTCCGGCGAGCACTTTCGTGCCGCCGATGTCGACCCCGATGGTGGCGGTTGTGAGCAGGTTGCGGGCCACCCGCAGGGCTGGGCGTGGCTCGCTGGCCCGTGTCGCCATCACTGGTGCCGGGCCAGGTCCGCGGCCCCGATCAGGCCGGCCCTGTTGCCCAGCGTCGCCTGCCGGATCTCCAACTCCGGCCGGAAGCGCCGACCGGTCAGCTGGGCGCGGAACGCAGCCCGTATCGGCTCCAGCAGCAGCTCCCCGGCCTCGGCGACCCCGCCGCCTATCGAGACGACACCGGGGTCAAGCACCGCAGCCAGCGACGCGATGCCCTCGCCGAGCCAGCGACCGGCCGACTCGAGCAGCTCAATCGCCCAGGCGTCCCCCTGCGTTGCCGCCAGCGTGATCATCGGCCCGTCGATCGCGCTGGCATCACCGTTCGCCAATGCGAGCAGGTCAGCCGCCATCGGCGTACCGGCCGCGGCGAATGCGCGGGCCTCGCGCACCAGTGCCGAGCCACTCGCGTACTGCTCCCAGCACCCCAAATTGCCGCAGCCACACCGATGCCCCCCGGGTACGACGCGCATGTGCCCGATCTCCGCCGCGATGCCGAACGCCCCGCGATAGAGCCGGTGGTCGGCCACGAGGCCGCCGCCGATGCCGGTGCCGACGGTGACCAGAAGCAGGTCGTCGTCGTCCTTGCCGGAGCCGAAGACGAACTCCCCCCACGCTGCCGCGTTGGCGTCGTTCTCCACAACGACAGGAACGCCAGCAGCCTCCTCCACAGCCTGGCGCAGGGGCACGTCGCGCCAACTGAGGTTCGGGGCGAACAGCACCGTGGACCGGTCCGCGTCGATGAAGCCGGCCGCGCCGATGCCCACCGCGGCAATCGGATGCTGCTCGGTCAACCCCTGCACCACGTCGATGATCGCGGCAACCGTGGCATCCGACGCCCGCGCCGGCGTCTCGCGCCGTACCTCCTCGATGATGCGGCCGGCAGCGTCGACGACGCCGGCGGCGATCTTGGTGCCCCCCACGTCGACACCGATCGTCAGTGCGTCGGCACTGACGTCGACATCGAACGCCTCCGACTCGAGCTCCTGCACCCCCATCTCCTCGTCGTCGAGCATGCTCAGCGGCATGGATCAGTCCTCTGTCAAGTCGATCTTCTCCACCGGAGCCTTCCGCCCCGATGGCTCCTCCACATTCTCCAACAGGCCCTTGATCGCGAGCGCGAGCGACAGCATGGCATTGCCGAGATGTTCGCGGACCTCCGGCGTTGCCGCCTTCGCCACGCGCATCAGTTGGCAGGCCGGGCAGTAGCGGCACTCCGGAGATCCGTGCGTCCAGTCGCCACCTGCTGATCCGTCCTCTGCCGACGTCCCGCCCGGCGACTCGCCACCCTGAGCGCTGCTCGCCCACCCCTGGAGCACTGCGATCAGCTTCGCGGCCTCCTCCGCCATGCTTCCCACCGGCTCTGGGCTCACGTCCTCACCTCGACCGACCACTCGACCGAGGCCGAACCGCGGCCCGAGGGCAGCACCACGCCACCAGCTCCCTCGACCGGCTGCGCCACTCCGGCACCCGCCCCTGCGGCAGCGCCCCCGGCCGCGCCATCCACACCGGCACCCCGTCCACCAGCACCCCGTTCACCGGGACCATCACCACGATCGACCGCCGGCGGCGCGAACCTGACGACCAGTGCCCCGCCCTTGACCTTGGCCGACGCCACTTTCGAGCCGCGCAGCGCCACCGGCAGCGACAGCAAGCGGCGATGCGACCCCACGGTGACCACGAGCTCGTCCCCGTGCCGGGCCAGGTCCACCGAGTCCCGGTCGGCGAAGGGCAGCTCGACCCGCAGCGAGGCCGACCCGTCTGCACCCGCTCGCTCCAGCCGCGGCCGCTCGGCCGCATCGGGCACCTCGAAGGGGTCTGCACCGCCGTACATGTGAGCGGCCAGCGCCGCCAGCTCCTCCAGGCCCACCGGCTCACAGGCCCGGTAGAGCGACCGCCACACCTCGAGCGGAGCGAACGACGCATCGACCTCCTCGAGCACGTCGCGCTGGGCGGCCACCCACTGACGCCGCCACGGGTCGGCCCCAGCGGAGGGGAAGACCCGGTTGGCCACCACCCCGTCGACCCGGTAGCCGTAGAGACACAACGACGTCAACGTTCGACGCGCCTCCGCCACCACCACCGCCTCGGGCGTCAGCACCAGCCGCACCGAAGCCGAGGCCCCGCCCAGGATCGCCCGGACCTCGGCCAGGTCAGCGTGCAGCCGTTCGAGCGCGGTAAAGGTCGAGTCGCCGGGCATCGGCACCCCGGCAGCACGCGTCAGCACCGGCTTCAGCACTCTGACCATCCGCCGCTCCATCGGCAGCACCCGGTCCATGTACCAGCTCAGCGCCTCTGGCAGCGCCAGCAGCCGCAGCGTCTCGCCGGTCGGCGCGCAGTCGACGACGATCAGGTCCCATCGCCCCGAGCGCACCTGGTCACGCAGCTCGAGCAGCGCCATGACCTCCTCCGCGCCGGGCAGCACGGTCAGCTCCTCCGCCGCGATCGGGTCGACGCCGACGGTGTCGAGCACCGACTTCAGGTAGGTCTGGATCTCGCTCCACGACTGCTCGAACCGCCGCTGCGCGTCGACCTGCTGCACATACAGGTTGGTGTCGACGAGCGTCGGCTCCGACCCCACCGGCAGGTCGAACGCGTCGCCCAGCGAGTGCGCCGCGTCGGTCGACAGCACCAGTGTCCGCATACCGCGCAGCGCGCCGAGCACGGCCGTGCCAGCGGCGACGCTCGTCTTGCCGACGCCGCCCTTGCCCGTGAAGAGGAGTACTCGCACCGCGCTAGCCCGACCCCCTCGCGGGCCCCACACCGGCCCCCGACCGCTGGCACCTGCTCGCCCCACCAGGAGGCTGATCGATCGACACCGCTGGTCAGCCCCGCGCCTCGACCTGCTGCTTGAGCCCCTTCAAGGCAGTGTCGATGATGACCTTCTCTCCCTTGCGCTTCAACATCCCGATCATGGGGATCATCAGGTCGACGCTGAGCTGGTAGACGACCTCGGTCCCGCCCTCGAGCGGCGTCAGAACGTAGGCCCCCT
>JBOHDU010000533.1:0-6924 GCA_050700615.1 Nocardioidaceae bacterium | reverse complement strand
CTTCCGTGGGCTCGACCAGGACATGCCCCCCGATGCGCACCGGAAGCTCGGCGACCCAGTCCTCGGTCAGGGTGCGGATGCCGGACTTCCCGGCCAACAGGGCGGACCAATAAGTGGGTACGTCGCCGCCGATCGGGGTGGTGACGCCCAGGCCGGTCACGACAACCTTCATCGCCGTCCTCCTTCCGAACTCCTCGCAGCTCCTCGGTCGTCAGGCGTTGGCCGCGATGAACCTGACCGCGTCGCCGACCGTCTGCAGGTTCTTGACCTCGTCGTCGGGGATCTTGACGCCGAACTGCTCCTCGGCCGCGACGACGATCTCGACCATCGACAACGAGTCCACGTCGAGGTCGTCGGTGAACGACTTGTCGGGCTGGACGTCGTCGGCGGGGATTCCGGCGACCTCGTTGACGATGTCGGCGAGACCTGCCCGGATCTCCTCAGTGCTGGCCATCGGGATGACTCCTCTTCGGTGTGGTTGGACGATGGTGGCCTCCCCGGTGGTGCCGGGGGTTCCGCAGCATGTCTGCGGAAGTCTTGGTGGCGATCACGGAAGCCGGATCACCTGACCTGCGTAGGCAAGTCCCGCGCCGAATGCGATCAGCAGGGCGACGTCGCCGCTCTTGGCCTGGCCGCTCTCGAGCAGCGCCTCGGTGGCGAGCGGGATCGAGGCGGCCGATGTGTTGCCCTGGTGGGAGATGTCGCGCGCGATGACGATCGACTCCGGCAGCTTGAGCGCACGCGCCATCGCATCGGTGATGCGCATGTTTGCCTGATGAGGGATGAACACGTCGAGATCCGCAGCGGTGATACCCGCCCGGTCCATCGCCTCCTGGGCAACCTTGGCCATCTCGAACGAGGCCCAACGGAATACCGGATTGCCGTCCATGCGCAGGTGCGGCATCGTCGGCGGGTCCAGCTCCAGGACCGCGGGCCACATCTCTCTTTGCCGGATCAGGTCGAACTTCGTACCATCCGCTCCCCACGCGACCGGCCCGATGCCCTCCTCGTCGGCCGGTCCGACGACCGCTGCCCCGGCTCCGTCGGCGAAGATGAAGGCGGTACTGCGGTCGTCACGATCGGTGATGTCGGAGAGCCGCTCGACGCCGATTGCCAAGACGTATTTCGCGCTTCCGCTGCGCACCATGTCAGAGCCGAGCGAGATGCCGTAGCAGAATCCCGCGCAGGCGGCGGATATGTCGAAAGCCGCGGCCGGAGTTGCGCCGAGATCGTCGGAGATCTTCGGTGCGATGGCGGGAGTCTGCATCAGGTGCGACACGGTTGCGACGATCACGCAGTCGAGCTGGGCCGGTGTGATCCCCGCACGCTCGATAGCTTTGCGTCCGGCCGCGACACTCATCATCTGCACGGTCTCGTGCGGCTCGGCCCACCGGCGCTCGATGATGCCGGAGCGGGTGCGGATCCACTCGTCGCTGGAGTCGATCCGCTCACAGATCTCGGCGTTGCTGACCACTCTGCTGGGCCGGTAGCCGCCCACCCCCAGCAACCTGGCGTGGGGAGAGCCTGCACCGGTGTTGATCGTTACGCTCATGTCACTCGCTCTCGGGGTGCAGGCGGACAAGGGGCTGGCCGGGAGAGACCAAGTCCTGGTCTTCTACGATCCACTCGATGATGGTGCCGCCGTGCGGTGCGAGCACCGGCGTCGACCCGCGGAGGTTGGCCACCTCACCGACAGCAACCCCAGGAGTCAGTTGGGTGCCGAGGGGGATGTCGGCCGCCTGCTTGAACGTCCCCTTCGCCGGGGAGACGAGCATCTTCCATGTGGGCGTGGAGTCGATCGGGGAGGCATCGCCGTGCTTGTCGACGAAGGCGCGAGCATCGTCGAGCTGGTCGGGTGTCTTGAGCGCGAACGTTTCGACGGCCTTGAGTTGCCGCCTGGCGATAGCGGTAAGGGTGCCTGCTGGCGGCATCTCGAGGATGCCGCTCACGCCAAGGTCGGCCATGGTCTGCATGCACAGGTCCCAACGGACCGGGTTGCTCACCTGGGTGACCAGGCGCTTCAGGACTTCTGGACCGCTGTGGATGACCTGGCCGTCGCGGTTGGAGATGAGCCGCGTCCGGCTGTCGTGTGTGGACATGGCCGCAGCCAGCCGCCCCAGCGCCTCGACCGCCGGTTGCATATGAGTGGTGTGGAAGGCACCGGCAACGCTCAAGGGGACCAGTCGCGCCTTGTCCGGACCGTCGGCAGCCAGGCTCGCCAGCTGCTCGAGGGTGCCGGCCGCCACGATCTGGCCCGCGCCGTTGTCGTTGGCCGCGGTGAGTCCGTGACGATCGAGCGTGCGTAGTACGTCGTCGCGATCACCACCGAGAACCGCGGTCATCCCGGTCGGTCGGGCGGCCGAAGCGGTCGCCATCGCCTTGCCTCGCTCGCGGACGAAGACCATCGCCTGCTCGGCGCTGATGACGCCCGCCCCGGTCGCGGCGGCGATCTCACCGACGCTGTGCCCAGCCAGCGCACCGACCCGGCCGAAGGCGTCGGCCGGGTGGGGGAACAACGAGAGCGCCGCCAGCATCGACGAGGCGACCAGCATGGGCTGCGCGACGGCGGTATCGCGGATCGTCTCGGCATCGGCGTCGGTGCCGTAGTGCGCAAGATCGAGGCCCGAAACCGCGGACATCCAATGGAGCCGCTCCGCGAAGTTCGGGTCTTCTAGCCAGGGGGCGAGAAAGCCGGGCGTCTGGGCCCCTTGGCCGGGGGCAACGATCACGAGCACCTGCCCATCATGCCGCGAACCCTCCGGCAACCCCGGGTGGCGGGAGCACGAAACTTTGCCGGGTGTCTTTGTAGGGTTCCCACAACTGTCGGCACGCGGGTCGACATCCTGTTGTGCCGGTTTTGACTCAGCCCTGACCGCGCAGCCGCCCGACCGTGAGCGCTATCCGCAGCGTGTACGCGTCGCGCGAGTCGCTGGGGGTGAGACCGGTGATGTCGGCGATCCGGCGCAGCCGGTAACGCACCGTATTGGGATGCACGAATAGCCGCCGGCCGCTTGCCTCGATGGAGCCGCTCGTGTCGAGGTATGCCGTCAGCGTCTCGAGCAGCGCCGGGCCCGCGTCGACCAGGGGCTGGTAGACATCGGAGGCGAGCAGCCGGCGGGCATGGCCGTCGCCGGCCAGGGCTCGCTCGGGGAGCAGATCCTCGCTCGACACCGGCCTCGGTGCCTCTGGCCACGCCACCGCAGCCCGCAGCCCCGCGACGGCTGCTCGGGCCGAGACGTTCGCGGCGAGCAGGTCCTCCACGACCGGGCCGGTGACGATCGCCCCGGCTCCGAAGTGTCCGGCGATTCTGCTCGCCGCGTGGTCAGGGTCCTCGACCCCCCCGAGTACGACGACGAGCCGCTCGCCCTGCACGGCGCACAGGGCGTCGAGGCGTGCGGTGCGAGCCGAGCGCTTGATCGCGTCGACGGCGGTCTCCGGGTCACCCTCGGGCGTGAACCCGAGCACCACGCAGACTCCGCTCGTCGAGGCCCAGCCGAGTGCGGTGGCGCGCGACCGCACCGCCTCGTCGGCCTCGCCGCGAAGGACAGAGTCGACGATCAGGGCCTCCAGCCGGGCGTCCCACGCTCCGCGCTGCTCGGCCGCCCGCGCGTAGACCTCTGCGGCGGCGAACGCGATCTCGCGCGAGTAGCGCATCACGGATTCGCGCACGTGCTGTGCATCGTCGGGCGCGACCACCTCGTCGACATGGGACTCGACGACCTCGATCGTCGTCCGCACCATCTCGACGGTCTGCTGCAGGGTCACCACACCGGTCAGTTCGCGCGGTGCGTTGCCGAAGACGTCGACGGTGACCGGGGGCCGGCTGGTCGGGTCACGAAACCAGTCGACGAAGGAGGAGATGCCCGCCGACGCGATCACGCCGATCCACGATCGGTGCTCGGCGGTGAGCGCCCGGAACCATGGCAGCTCGGCGTCCATCCGTGCGACGGCAGCCTGCGTCAGCATCCCGACCGAGTTCTCCAGTCGGACCGTGGCCGTGGCGGCGGCAGGTGCCATGGTGAGATCGTACCGGTCCGGTTTTGTGGCGACCGGACAAAATCGCGCCGTCATCGCGACTGGCGGCCAGGCCCAGGCTGGCCGAGGGCTGAAGAGCCCGGACACGTCTGGCCCGGGGTGCCGGACGACGAGGCGCGAGGATAGGGACATGGATGGAGTGGAGGCGTTGGCGGAGATTGCGTTCTGGATGGAACGGGGTCGCCAGGACACGAGGCGGATCGAGGCGTATCGCAAGGCCGCGTGGGCGTTGGCCGCGCTGCCGCCCGGTGAGGTGGACAGGCGGGTGGCCGATCGCACCCTCACCGAGGTGCCGAGTGTCGGTCCTTCCACGTCGGCCGTGGTGCTGGAGGCCGTCACCGGCGTCGTTCCCAAGAAGCTCGCCGACCTGCGCCAGCAGGGTGCACTGCCGCTCGCGACCGGTGGGGAGGGGATCCGGGCCGCGCTCCGGGGCGATCTGCACTCGCACTCGAACTGGTCCGACGGCGGCTCGCCGATCTCGGAGATGGTCAAGGTTGCCCGAATGATCGGGCACGAGTACCTCGCACTGACCGACCACTCACCCCGGCTCACCGTCGCCAACGGACTGACCGCCGAGCGGCTCGCTGACCAGCTCGAGGTCGTCGAGGAGATCAACGCAGCCGTCCGACGCGACGACGGGCCTGACTTCACCTTGCTGCCCGCGATCGAGGTGGACATTCTCGAGAGCGGGGCGCTTGACCAGTCCGACAAGATGCTGCGCCGCCTGCAGGTGGTCACCGCCAGCGTGCACTCGAAACTCCGGTCGGACTCCGACACCATGACGCACCGGATGGTGGGAGCGATCGCGAACCCGCTGACGAACGTGCTCGGCCACTGCACCGGACGCCTTGTCGAGGGATCACGGGGCACCAGGCCCGAATCTCAGTTCGACGCCGAGGTCGTGTTCGCCGCGTGTGCCCGGTTCGACGTCGCCGTCGAGATGAACTCTCGTCCCGAGCGGCGTGACCCGCCCTCCCGGCTCGTCGAGCTCGCCGTGGAGATGGGCTGCTTGTTCGCCATCGACACCGACGCTCATGCACCCGGGCAGCTGACCTTCCAGGAGTACGGCTGCGCGCGAGCGGAGGCGTGCGGGGTGCCGGTGGAGCGGATCGTCAACACGTGGCCGCTGCCACGGCTGCTCGAATGGACCCACCACAAGCGCTGACCTGCCGGGCGCCGGCACCAACCTGGCGAATCGTGGGTCGGCCCGCGGGCGGTTGTCGCATTCGTTGCTCCTGTCAGGCGCCAGCACCCTCCTGCATGACGTGCGCGACCGCGGTCGGGTCGTCGATCCGGTAGCGTGCGAACGCCTCGACTGGGCGGGAGGTGTCCATCTCGCCACGTCTGGCCAGTGCCTCGAGCGAACCCACCACAATGGACTCGGCGTCGACCCTGAAGAAGCGCCGTGCGGCCGCTCGGGTGTCGGCGAAGCCATAGCCGTCGGTGCCGAGCGAGTGCCAGTCGTTGGGCACCCACTGCGAGATCTGGTCCTGTACGGCGCGCATGAAGTCGCTGACCGCAAGGGCCGGGCCCTCGGTGCCCGTCAGGGCGGTGGTGATGTAGGGCGTGCGGGGCTCGGCGTCGGGGTGCAGCAGGTTCCAGGAGTCCACGGCGAGCGCGTCGCGGTTGAGCTCGTTCCAGGATGTGACCGACCATACGTCGGCCCGCACCTGCCACTCCTCAGCCAGCAACTGCTGGGCCTTGAGTGCCCACGGCATCGCCACGCCCGATGCGAGGAGCTGGATGCGGGGCCGATGGTCTCCCTCGCCCGTGTCGGCGGTCTTCAGCAGGTAGATCCCCTTCAGGATCCCTTCGACGTCGACTCCCTCGGGCTGGACCGGCTGCACGATCGGCTCGTTGTAGACGGTGATGTAGTAGAAGACGTCCTCGCCGTGCGGGTGGTCGTCGCTCGATCCGTACATCCGGCGCAGCCCGTCTTGCACGATGTAGCTGATCTCGTAGGCGTACGCGGGGTCGTAGGCCACGCAGGCCGGGTTGGAGGAGGCAAGGAGCGGCGAGTGGCCATCGGCGTGCTGGAGGCCTTCGCCGGTCAGCGTCGTACGCCCGGCAGTGGCGCCGATCAGGAACCCACGACCGAGCTGGTCGCCCAGAGCCCACATCCAGTCACCGGTGCGCTGGAAGCCGAACATCGAGTAGAAGATGTAGACCGGGATCATCGGCTCGCCGTGGGTGGCGTACGCCGACCCGGCGGCGATCGCGGAGCCCATCGCGCCGATCTCGCTGATGCCCTCGTGCAGCATCTGGCCGCGGTCGGACTGCTTGTAGGTCAGCAGCATCTTGCGGTCGACCGACTCGTAGAGCTGCCCGTGGGGCGAGTAGATCTTGGCCGTCGGGAACATCGAGTCCATGCCGAACGTGCGGAACTCGTCCGGCGCGATCGGGACGATGCGGTGCCCGATCTCCGGGTCCTTCATCAGGTCGCGCAACTGGCGCACCAGCGCCATCGTGGTGGCGACCGCCTGCTTGCCGGACCCCTTCTTCAGCTCGGCGTAGACCTCGTCTCCGGGCAGCTTCAGCGAGGTCGGGTTGACACGACGCTGCGGCAAGAACCCGCCAAGCGATCGCCGCCTCTCCATCATGTACTGGATCTCGGGCGAGTCCATCCCCGGGTGGAAGAAGGGGGCGACCTCCGACTCGTCGATCTCGCGGTCACTGATGGGCATGAAGAGCCGGTCCCGGAACTTCTTCAGGTCGTCCTTGGTCAGCTTCTTCATCTGATGGGTGGCGTTCTTGCCCTCCAAGGCGTCGATCGTCCAGCCCTTGATGGTCTTGGCCAAGATGACCGTGGGTTGCCCGACGTGCTCGGTGGCTGCCTTGAAGGCGGCGTACACCTTGCGATAGTCGTGGCCGCCGCGGGGCAGCTTGCGC
>JBOHDU010000532.1:0-7432 GCA_050700615.1 Nocardioidaceae bacterium | reverse complement strand
GGCCTTGACCGTGGAGCAGGTAGAACAGATCGCCCGCCGCGTCCTCCACGAGGCCAGCTGAACCATCCAGCCCGCCAGCCAGTCCTCAGTCACCAGTCAGCGATCCCCTTGCGAGACGCAGGGTCGGGGCGCGTGGGGCGCACGTTGACAGGTCATTCGTCCAACCCGATCGAGGCAAGAGCGACATCCGGCACGACGGCACGCGCAACGGCATGGTCGGACCGTGCGTTTCTCTCAGGCTCACCGAGTGACTGGCCCCGGCTGCGAATGGGATGGTGCTGGTTC
This sequence comes from Nocardioidaceae bacterium, assembly GCA_050700615.1. Lineage (GTDB taxonomy): Bacteria > Actinomycetota > Actinomycetes > Propionibacteriales > Nocardioidaceae > JBOHDU01. The sequence goes on along the minus strand of JBOHDU010000532.1, from coordinate 7,147 downwards.
GAGACTAACCCTGCGGCGTGGTGGGGACACTACGAAGTGTGGGTTCGCAATGCCTCGAGGGCTGGTCCGACGCGGCCTTGGTGTCGGTTGCGCTGGCCGGCGACAAGGACGCCTTCGCCGAGTTGGTGGTGCGGCACCGGCCGACGGCAGTGGCGGTGACCGCTCGGCTGCTGAACAGGCCCGATCTGGCGGCCGACGCGGTGCAGGAGGCGGTCGTGCTGGCGATGGTCGGTCTGGATCGGCTCCAGGCACCGGACCGGTTCGGTGCCTGGCTTTGCGGCATCTCGTTGAACGTGGCGCGTCGGTGGCTTCGTGAACTGCGCGGCATCGTGCTGACACCGGATGCCGGCCCTGTCGGCGATGGGGCGCCGGGGCCGGCTGAGCTGGTGGAGGCGGCCGCGATCTCTGCAGAGGTGCGTCGTGCGGTGGAGGGGCTCGCCCAGGGACAGCGAGACGCGGTGCTGCTGTTCTACCTGCAGGGGCTCACGCACCGAGAGGTCGCAGCCGAGTTGGCCATCTCGGTGGGTGCGGTCAAGGCGAGGCTGCATCAGGCCCGAGCCGCGCTGGCACCCCGACTTGCACCGTTGATCGAGACCGAGGAGACAACTGTGACGAAGACAGCGAAGACCCGGGACTGGGTGGAGATGACGGTGCGCGAGGTACGCCGCGACGACTCAGCCGACGCGGCCAGCCGACGGCATGTGATCGTGCTGGGCGAAGTTCGAGGAGACCGAGAACTCCCGATCTGGGTGGGATCGTTTGAGGCCACCGCCATCGCCCTGTCGTTAGAGGCCACGGAGGCTCCTCGTCCGATGACCTACCAGTTCGCCGCGAGCCTGGTGGCCGCAACCGGCAGCCGCGTCGAACAGATCCGGATAACCGGGCTCACTTACGGCGTCTTCTACGCCATCGTTGTGGTGCACGGGCCTGACGGCGGTGAGGTGGACGCGCGGCCCAGCGACGCCCTAAACCTCGCCCTGGTAACCGATGCTCCCATCCACGTTGACGCCGCCGTGCTCGACGACGCTGGGGCGACCGACCAGCACGAATGGCGGGACTATCCTGAGGCCACCACACTCATCGTTAATGAGGTACGTCAGGCACGCGGGGGTGACCGGGAAGAGGCGACCATGACAACCGAATCCGGTGCCAGCGAACCATCTGAGACGGATGCGTGAAACACCGCCCGTGATCGCTGCCTACCCCGAGGCGGGTTGGGCGAACGGTCGTCTCAGGGTTCTGAACCGGGCGTCTGGCAATCGAAGCAGCCACGACATAGCGGCGGAAGAGCGCAGTCCCGCCAGCTGGGCGCCGCAGCTGGGTTGTGACAACGAGGTGCGCCGATGCACAGAGGGCGGCCCGCCGAGCATCTGCACCCTCGCGGCGATCGACGAAGCGGCGAATGGTCGCGTCGATGAGTGATCGGACAGTCGACGAGGGCGGCGTGCAGCCGTAAATTGCAGGGCCGCACCGCCGTGGCGCTGAAGGACCTGAGTTGGGCCCTCCCCTGCGGTGACCACGAGTGCGTCTAAACTGGAATGCAGCGGGTTTCGGATTGCCCGCGTCGGACCGTCCGGTTCGAGGAACCGCGCACGGCGTCGTCCTCGCGGCCGTGGTAGCCCCACGCGCTGCGTCCCGCATGGGATGGGCTACCGACGCACCTTCGCCATGAACCGCTTGTAGTGCGGGTCGAACCCCGCAGGGTCAGCGGCAAGGACTTCAGCTGGCGTCCACCAGCGCGCCTCGGTGAACTCGGTCCGGTCAATCCTCAGGGGCATGTCCCCCTGCCCGGTGAGGACGAACCACAGGCTGACGTCAAGGTGCCCGCGGTGCGCACCGACGGTCCTAGTGACCGTGACGAACATCGGTCGAGCAGGGACCTCGACAAACACCGGCTCGACCGCCAGCTCCTCACGGGTCTCCCGGCGGGCCGTCTCCGCAGGGTGCTCACCAGGTTCCACGTGTCCGCCCGGCGGGAGCCACAGGCCGGCCTTGATGTGATCCACCAGCAGGCTGCTGCCGTCGGAGGGATCCGTGATCGCCACGTAGGACACGAGGTGTCGGCCGGGGGTCGCGGGCTTGACGCGCCGGAAGATGTCGTCGGTGTCTTCCAGCCAACGCAGCGTGTCGGCCCGGTGCTCCGTCTCGACCGCGTCCCCTGGGGTGATCTCTTGGACCAGACCATGCACGACCTCGGTGGCAGGGAGCATGGTCGACCCTCTCAGGCCGGCCCGGCCACATGCCACTGCCGGGGCGCCAAAGACCGGTCAGCGTTCCGCTTGCGGTGGTGTTCGGCGTCGTTGATAGGTCTGGGCGGCCAGGAAGCATCGCCGTAGGTAACCGCGACGCACCTCGTGAGCACGGGCGGGCTGTTGGGCAGATCCGGCCTATTTAGAAGTCTTCAAAGAGTTCCGTCGGCGACGACTTAGGCGGTGTACGACACGGGCGGCCCGGACATGCCTTCATCGATGGGGAGCGCCGGCGTCAGTGTCTGCTGGACGAACGTGTCGCTGCTTTCCTTGGAGTCCCACGTCGCCGAGATCAGGAAGCCGCCTTCGCACGGTCCGGCGGCGTGGGTCAGCTGTCCGGGAGGTAGCTCGTTCGAATGCACTACCTTCAGCGTTGCCTCGTACTGCTCCTGGGTTGCCCCGGGCCAGAAGTCGACCTGCAGGTGCGACATCGCAGTTCCTCTCCTCGGTGCTGCAGGCGCACGCTGCTCCCGCTCACCACCTGGCGTCAAGGGGCGCTGGGCCAAAGCTTTCGCCGCGTGACGATCGTCAAGCGGCCGCCGGTAACGCCAGACGATCTGTTAGGTGGCGGTGACCGAACGTAGCTCTTCGAGCGACGCGCCCATAAGCGCCTTGAACGTGGACGGGTCGTCTTGCTGCACCCACTGGGCGAAGGCCACATGGAAGACGGTCACACCCGCCTGAGAGGCAAGGGTCGCGGCGTTCGCGGGCAGGCCGCGATCGACGAGTGCGGTTTCGATGGATCCGGCGAGGGTCTGGAGTTTGATCAGCTCGCGCTCCCGCAGCTCTGGGTTGGCCGCGATGATCCGGGACCGCAACCTGGCGAAGGGGTGACGGTCGGCGAACAGCTCGGCCACTTCATCGAGCCCTGCGCAGACCGCGGCCATCGGACCGGCGTCCCGGGGGGCCGCTTCGATTCCGCCGATCCAGCGCTGCTGCAGCTCGTGTGAGCCGTCGAACAGCACCTCACGCTTGTCGGAGAAGTAGCGGAAGAAGGTCCGTTTGGTCAATCCTGCGGCCTTGGCGATCTGTGCGACCGTCGTGTCGTCATAGCCCTGCTCCGCGTACAGGGTGATGGCGGCTTTGATGAGCCGACCCTCGGCGTCTGGATCCCAACGAGACATGTTCGCCGATCCTAGTTGATGACACTCGGTGTCGTAAGCGTGTACGGTGATGACACCCGATGACATCCCTTTCTCTTGGAGTTGCGCATGCGCGTACTTGTCACCGGCGCGTCGGGCCACATCGCCTCCGCCGTCATCCCCGAACTCATCGGTCACGGACACCAGGTCGTCGGCCTCGCCCGGTCGGACGCATCAGCTCAGGCCGTCGCTGCCCTGGGCGCCGAGGTCCGCCGCGGTGACCTCGACGACCTCGACGGTCTGCGGGCCGCCGCCTCCGAGGCCGGCGGCGTGATCCACCTCGCCTTCCATCACGAACAGATGCGTACCGGCAACTTCGCCGGCGCAGTCGACTCCGACCTGGCCGCCACCAAGGCGATCGGCGACACGCTGTTCGGCACCGACAAGCCATTCGTCACGACCGGCGGCACGCTGACGCTCGCCATGGCCGGGATCACCGGCCGCGCCGGCAACGAGGACGACCAGTCCGAAGGCGGTCCCCGCGTCGATGCCGCGAACTACACGATCGGCCTGGCGCAACACGGCGTGCGGTCCTCCGTCGTGCGACTCGCACCGATGATCCACAGTGACCTCGACCACCACGGCTTCACCCACGCACTGATCGGCTTGGCCCAGGAGCACGGACTGGCGGCGTACACCGGTGACGGCTCGAACCGCTGGCCAGCGGCCAACAGCTACGACATCGGCGCCCTCTACCGCCTGGCGCTGGAGACGGCTCCCGCCGGCGCGACCCTGCACGGCGTCGCCGACACCGGCATCCCCCGCAAGACAATCGCCGAGACCATCGCCCACAAGCTCGGGATCGAGACCATTAGCATCACCGACGAGCAAGCGCCTCAGTACCTGGGCTTCCTCGCTCCCTTCGCCAGCCTCGACAACCCCACATCCAACGACAAGACCCGCGCACTGCTGGGCTGGGAGCCCACCCACCCAGGCTGGATCGAAGACGTACAGACCGGCCACTACGTCGCCTAACCAGCGTCGGGCCACTCCCCGGCGCCGCCGAACGACACGAGCGCACTGACTCATGGCGGCGCTGTCGCCGCCCGGGGAACGGAGCACGGACGACGCTCGGCCGCAGGCCGCGGCCAAGATCGCCAGCGTCCCGGTCAGCGATCCTCCTCCGACACGGGAACCGGCGACCTCGCTGGACCCGGCGACCACGGCCGGATCTCCTTCCGTGTGCAGGACGAGGATGGATCAGCGATCGAGTGTTCCTCGTGTCAGGCGCTTGACAAGTCTTTCGCGACGGACGTCCGGCAGGTGCAAGGGGCGCCAGCAGGACGGAGACTTGACGCGGGGGGCCTCGCCGGTCGTGCCGGCTGGAACAATCGCCAGCATGAGGGGCGAACGCGGCAAGCGACTGACTCGGATCGGTGCAGGTTTGCTCCGCGTTCGATGGTTCGTCCGAGCGCCCATCTGGCTCTACCGAGCCAGGCTCGGGGTCATCTTCGGCCACCGCCTTCTGATGCTCGAACACGTGGGGCGCAACACTGGACAGCGGCGCTTCGTCGTCTTGGAAGTGGTCGACCATCCGGCGCCCGACCGCTACGTCGTGGTCTCCGGCTTCGGGACCCGTGCGCAGTGGTTTCGGAACGTCGAGGCCAACCCGCAAGTACGTGTCTACCTCACCAGCCACCCGCCGGTGCCGGCGACTGCGCGGCGACTGGACCCGGCTGCGGCGACCGCCGCACTTGGCCGCTACGCCCACGCACACCCTCGGGCATGGGCGAAGCTGCGACCAGTCCTCGAGGACACGCTAGGAACCAGCATCGACGAACACGGTACCGACCTGCCGATGATCGCCCTTGACGTCGTCGCTCACACGTAGCCAGGCGGACTGACCTGAGTCGATAGCCGTTCCGCTTGCGAACGTGCGCGGTGAGTCGGTTCGCGGCGACGGCGGGCGAATGTCTCGTGTTCGCTGAGGCGGAAGCGCTGTCATTCTGTATGTCTGGTGGTCAATAATCGGGCGCATGAGCAGTGGGTTCGCTGGAGACGTCGCGAAGTATTACGCACGGTATCGGCGCGGGTATCCGGCACCGGTCATCGATGCGCTGGTGTCTGCTCTCCAGCTCTCGTCCACGGACACGGTCATCGACATGGGCTGTGGCAGCGGCCAGCTGACACTGCCTCTTGCGAGCCAGGTTGGACGGGTCATCGGAGTGGATCCCGAACCGGACATGCTTGAACACGCCAGAGCCGCCGCACTGGATGCCAGCGCCGACAACACGGAGTGGATCAGGGGTACCGCCAGTGATCTCGATTCCCTCGCGGCGAGGTACGGCGGAGTCGGCGCGATCACGCTAGCCAACGCCATCCACCTCGTCGACCGCGTGCAGTTGTTCGACGCCGCCAAGGCAGCGCTAGGTCCCGGACGCGGCCTGGCCATCATCGCCAACGGCACGCCGTTGTGGCTGCAGGCCACTGCGTGGTCCCAAGCTTTGCGCGGTTTGGAGAGTTGGCTGAAACACCGCTCGTCAGCCACTGCGGCACTGACGACGAGACCCGCGCGCGGTACACAGCCGAACTGATCACCTTCGGCTACCGCGTCGAAGAGGTTCGCGTGGACTACAGCGACAGCCTCAGCATCGATGAGATCGCCGGTGTTCTGTTCTCCGCCATGGCCGACCGGATCCCCGGCGTGAAGGACCGGACTCGCTTCACCACCACGCTGGAACGCACGCTGGCCGACACCCATCCCTACACAGAGCATGTGTCAGTTCGAGCATTGATCGCACGTGCCCGATAGACGATCCGTTTGTGGTGATCCTGGCGTCGACGTCCGAGGGGTGGCTCGGTGCGGGAGCGTAAGCCGTTCGGTTTGCTGAGAACGGATGGCTAGTGGACCTTCACGGCCGAAAGGACGGCGAAAGTCGGCACGTGTTGTAGCAGCGCTGCGTGCGGCGGTGCGTCCGGATCCTTGAGCGCTTCAGGGGGCAGAGTCGGTTCTTCCATGCGTTCGAAGGACAGTCCTGCCGGGCCAAGGGCATTGAGGTAGACGCTGATGGGCCGGTGGAAGTCAGTGGCCACCGGGCGCGGGACTGGCCTCGGCCGGTAGTTGCCGATGCGAAGGCACCCCTCACTTCGCCATTCGCTGTGCGCGGCGCTGACCACGGGATGTTCGATCGAGAAGATCAGTCGCCCGCCCGGGCGAAGCGCGTTGGTGCAGGCCGAGAATGCCGACATCCAGTCGTCGATGGATTGGAGCACCATGTTCGCCACGACGGCGTCGAACTTCTGGTTGATCCACACGGTTGTCAGGTCTGCCTGAATCAGCTGGATTCCCTGCTGCAGTTGCTGCTCCATAAGCAGAGAGTGACGGAACAACGGTTCAGCCGGTTCGATTGAGGTCACCTCGGCGCCCCGGCTCGCCATCATTCGGCTCAGGTATCCTTGCCCCCTTCCCGCGTCCAGCACACGGCTGCCGGCAATATCGCCCAGTAGATCGAAGATGACGTCGTTGAGGCGCCAGCGCTTCGAAAAGTCACCATCGGTGTCCATAGCGGCGGCCTGGTCGGAGGAGATCGACTCCCACTGACGGATTGCCTCGCGCGATTGCTGGCTGGCACCCACCCTGGGCAGTATGCCGGAGCGAGTCACGGGACGCCCGATCAAGTTCGTAGCGGGATCCGCTATCGGGCCGCATCGCTCGCTGCGGACATCGGCGACGACCAGTGCGTCAGCACGCGGCTGACACCCAACCCCTGACCGGCGGTTGATCGATGTACCCGAGGGCGGCTCACAGTTCTTCCA
>JBOHDU010000531.1:0-4374 GCA_050700615.1 Nocardioidaceae bacterium | reverse complement strand
CCTGGGAGCGTGCCTCGGGGCCGCTGCGCGGTGCCCTGATCGGCGCCAGCCTCTTCGAAGGGCTGGCGGACTCGCCCGCAGCGGCCGAACGGTTGCTGGCCGGCGGGTCTGTGAGCTGGCAGCCGTGCCACAGCCGCGGTGCGGTGGGGCCGATGGCCGGGGTGATCTCCCCGTCGATGTGGATGTTCGAGCTCTACGACGAGGTGCACGACCGCGGCGCCTGGTGCTCGCTGAACGAGGGGCTCGGCAAGGTCCTCCGCTACGGCGCCTACTCCCCTGACGTGCTCGAGCGGCTGCACTGGATGTCCGACGTGCTGGGCCCGGCGCTGCAGGCGGCCACCCGAGCCCGTGGGCGGATCGACATCAAGGCGATCGTGGCACAGATGATCCAGATGGGCGACGAGGGGCACAACCGCAACCGGGCCGGCACTTTGATGATGCTCAAGGAATGGCTGCCTTCCCTCATCACCTCCGGGGCGGCGCCGGAGCTGGTTGCCGACGTGGTGCGGTTCGTGTCCAGCAACGACCACTTCTTCCTCAACCTGGTGATGCCGGCCTGCAAGCTCGTCACAGCCGCCGGCAGCGGCGTACCCGGGTCGACCGTGGTCACGACCATGGCCCGAAACGGAACCGACTTCGGCATCCAGGTGTCCGGGACCGGGGATGAGTGGTTCGTCGGGCCCGCGCAGGTGGCCGACGGTCTCTACCTGGGCGACTACGGTCCCGACGACGCCAACCCCGACATCGGCGACTCGGCCATCACCGAGACCGCCGGCATCGGCGGGCTCGCGATGGCGACGGCACCGGCGATCGTCCGCTTCGTCGGGGGGTCGGTGCCCGATGCGCTGGCGACGACGCGGCGCATGTACGACCTCTGCGTCGGCGAGAACCCGGCCTGGGCCCTTCCGATCATGGAGTTCCGAGGCACCCCCACGGGAATCGACGTGACCGCGGTGCTGCGAACCGGGCAGCTCCCGCAGATCAACACCGGCATGGCGGGCAAGGTGGCAGGGGTCGGGCAGGTCGGTGCCGGCCTCGTGACGCCCCCGATGGAGTGCTTCACCGCCGCGATCACCGCGCTTGCCGCCGCCACCCCCACATGACCCGCCGCGGAGCGAGAACGGGGCGGAGCTGCGTGCGATCAGTTGTCTCGCTCGGGACGAGACCGGACGGCGATGACTCGGGCCAGCTCGCGGGTGGACCGTGACGCCCTCGCACCGTCGGCGGACTGAAGCGCCATGACCTGCATCGACGTGCCGTCGTCGAGGTCGATCGCGGCCCAGGGACGGTTCGGCGTGAGGGTGATGGACACGATCTGCTCCCACACGTAGCGATGGCTTCGATAGCCGTTGATGACCGTCAGCCCCTCAGCATCGGCGTGTACGGAGGTGCGGAACAACGCATTCAGCCCGACCAGGATGGCGACGAACACAGCGAGGATCGTGCTGCGCTGTATCCAGCTCAGCTGGTTCTGCACGTCGTGCGGCAGCAGCACCCACAGCACCACGACGAGCGACACGATGCACACCGAGGTCACCCCGGCGACCATGCGCGCACCGAGCGGACGGTAGGTCTTCGGCAGCTTCACCGGCCGGTCCAAGGCAATCCGCCGCCTCCTAGAGCCGGCACGCGTGGATGCTGGTGACCATGATCCCCCGGGCACCAAGGTCGTAGAGCCGGTCCATCACCCGCTGCGCACCGTCGTTGGGCACCATCGAGCGAACCGCCACCCATCCCTCGCGGCGCAGCGGTGACACCGTGGGTGACTCGATCCCGGGAGTCAAAGCACAGGCGGCCTCGACCTGCTCGACCTCTATGTCGTAGTCCATCATCACGTAGCTCCGGGCCACCTGGACGCCGTGGATCCGGCGGACGAACACATCGAGACCGAGTGGGTCGCTCGCATCGTCCCTCGTGACCAGAACGGCCTCGGACTCCAGGATCGGTTCACCGAACACCTCCAGTCCGGCCTGCCGGAGCGTGTTGCCGGACGAGACAACGTCGGCGATGGCGTCGGCGACCCCGAGGCGTACGGCGGTCTCGACGGCGCCGTCGAGCCGAATCACCTGGGACCCGACCGCGCGTGTCTTCAGGAAGTCCTCGAGGATGCCGGGGTACGCCGTGGCGACCCGCTTGCCCTCGAGGTCGTCAGGCGACGAGAACTGCCCGGGCGGACCCGCCAGCGAGAAGTTGGACTCGCCGAATCCGAGCGTCATCCGCTCCACCACGGAAGCTCCCGAGTCGAGCACCAGGTCGCGACCTGTCATCCAGATGTCGAGGGTTCCCTCGCCGACGTACACGGCGATGTCACGAGGCCGGAGGTAGAAGAACTCCGCGTCGTTTGCGGGGTCGGTCATCACCAGGTCCCTGGCGTCGCGGCGCTGCCGGTAGCCGGCTTCGCGCAGCATCTCGACGGACGCGTCGGCGAGCGAGCCCTTGTTGGGAACGGCGATCTTCAGCATCGTGGTCGGTGTCTCCGAGGTCGGTCAGAGGTGGACGTAGACGTCTTCGAGGGTGAGTCCGCGCGCGAGCATCAGCACCTGGGCGTGGTACAGCAGCTGGCTCAGCTCCTCGGCCGCCCGCTCCTTGGACTCGTGCTCGGCGGCCATCCACGACTCGGCAGCTTCCTCGACGAGCTTCTTGCCGATGCTGTGCACGCCCGCCTCCACGGCGGCCACCGTGCTCGATCCCTCGGCGCCCGCCGCGAGCTTTCCGCTCAGCTCGGCGTACAGCCCCTCGAACGTCTTCATCGTGAGTCAGCCTATCGGTGCCCACTCACGCGTGGCGCAGCCCGCGCAGGGTCAGCGCGGTGGACAGCGCGGCGTGCGTCGCCTCGTAGCCCTTGTCCTCGCCACCCGGGGAGAGCCCGGCCCGGTCGAGCGCCTGCTCCTGCGTGTCGCACGTCAAGACGCCGAACCCGACCGGGACTCCCGAGTCGAGAGCAACCCGTGTCAGGCCGTCAGTGACCGCGTTGCAGACGTAGTCGAAGTGGGGGGTGCCGCCACGGACCACGACGCCGAGGGCGACGACCGCGTCGAAGCCGTGCCGAACCATCCCCTGGGCCACGATCGGGAGCTCAAAGCTGCCAGGGGCACGTACGACGCACCACGACTCCACCGCGGCGTCGGCCAGGGCACGCTTGGCGCCGGCGATCAGTCCGTCCATGACCGGCTGGTGCCACTGCGCCGCCACCACGGCAACGCGGAGGCCGCGCCCGTCGATCGGGTCGAGGCTGGCGTGCCCTTCTCGGCTCATGGTGTCCGCCCTTCGCTTTGTGGGTCCGGCTCCGTGCCCGGCTGCAACGGAGCTTCCAGCGGGAGGCCCAGGTCGAGGTGCGAGAGGTCGTGACCCATTCTGTCGCGCTTGGTCGCCAGGTAGCGGCGGTTGTCGTCACTCGGATCGACGGGTACCGCGATCCGCTCATGCACGGCGATGCCGTAGCCCTCCAGCGCCGTACGCTTGGCCGGGTTGTTGGTCAGCAGGCGCACCGAGCGCACGCCGAGCTCGTGCAGGATCTGCGCGCCGGTGCCGTAGTCACGGGCGTCGGCGGGCAGCCCGAGCTCGAGGTTGGCGTCGACCGTGTCGCGGCCGTTGTCTTGCAGCCGGTAGGCCTGCAGCTTGTGCAACAGCCCGATCCCGCGACCCTCGTGGCCACGGAGGTAGACGACCACTCCCCTGCCCTCGTCGGCCACCAGGCGCAGGGCTGACCGAAGCTGCGGCCCGCAGTCGCAGCGACGTGAGCCGAACACGTCTCCGGTCAGGCACTCGGAGTGGACTCGCACCATCACGTCCTCACCGGCACCAAGCTCGCCGGCGACCACCGCGATCTGCTCGGACCCGTCGACGAGGTTGCGATATCCGAGCGCCCGGAAGACCCCGAAGTCAGTCGGCAGCCTCGTCTCGGCCACCCGCTGCACCTGGCGCTCGTGGCGGCGGCGGTAGCGGATCAGGTCGGCGATCGAGATCAGCGCGAGGTCGTGCTCGTCGGCGAACTCGCGCAGCTGCTCGGCACGCTTCATCGTGCCGTCGTCGTTGACGACCTCCGCGATCGCCCCGGCTGGAGTCAGCCCCGCCAGCCGGGCGAGGTCGACCGACGCCTCGGTGTGCCCTGGGCGCACCAGCACGCCGCCCTCGCGATAGCGCAGCGGGAAGACGTGGCCCGGCTTCACGATCTCGAACGGCTCGGTCGCCGAGTCGACGAGCACCCGGATCGTATGCGCACGGTCGCCGGCCGAGATGCCGGTGGTGACACCGTCACGCGCGTCGACGGAGATCGTGTACGCCGTGCGCATCCGCTCGCGGTTGTGCGGGGTCATCAGCGGGATCGCCAGCCGGTCGAGGGCCCGGCCCTCCATCGGCACGCAGATGACGCCA
>JBOHDU010000530.1:0-7149 GCA_050700615.1 Nocardioidaceae bacterium | reverse complement strand
AGCACGTTCTCCGCGACAGACATCGTGGGGAACGGGTTCGGGCGCTGGAAGACCATGCCGATCTGTCGCCGTACCTCGACCGGGTCGACGTCCGCGTCGTACAGATCCCGGCCGTCGATCATGATCTTGCCGTCGACGCGAGCGCCGGGGATGACCTCGTGCATCCGGTTGAGCGAGCGCAGGAACGTCGACTTGCCGCAGCCGGAGGGACCGATGATGGCCGTCACGGACTTTGCGGAGAGCGGAATCGTGACCCCCTCGACGGCCTTGAAGTCGCCGTAGTAGATGTCCAGGTCGGACACGTCGATGCTCTTAGCCATCGTCGTCGGCCTTTCTCTTGGTCAACCGGATCGGTTCAGCGTCGCGAGTCATACGCACCGCCTACGCCTTTGTCTTGGGGGAGAAGAAGTGTGAGATCAGCCTGGCGACCAGGTTGAGCACCATGATGATGATGACGAGGACGAGGGCTGCTCCCCACGCCCGGTCCTGGCTGAACTGTGGCGGGAATCCGGGGTTCTTGTACTGGCCGTAGATGAAGACCGGCAACGTCATGATCCGCCCGTTGAACAGGTTGAAGTTCGTCGAGTCGGTGGCGCCACAGATGATCAGCAGCGGCGCGGTCTCGCCGATGATCCGGGCGATCGCGATAGTCACGCCCGTCACGATCCCGGCGAGCGCCGTCGGGATCACGACCTTCATGATCGTGCGCCACTTGGGCACCCCCAGCGCGTACGACGCCTCTCTGAGCTCGTTCGGCACGAGCTTGAGCACCTCCTCGCTCGAGCGGACCACGAGCGGGATCATCAGCACCGACAGCGCAACCGCCCCGCCGAACCCCAACCGCACGCCCTCCCCGAAGAAGATCACGAACAGCGCGTAGGCGAAGAGGCCGGCCACGATCGACGGGATTCCCGTCATCACGTCGACGAGGAACGTAATGGCTCGTGCCGTCACGTTGCCGCCGTACTCGACGACGTAGATCGCGCTGAGCAGCCCGATCGGGATCGACAGGACCGCGGCCATCCCGGTAACCAGAAGCGTGCCCCAGATCGCGTGGTAGATGCCGCCGCCCTGGCCGACCACATTGCGCATCGACTCCTGGAAGAAGCTCCCGGTCAGTGATGGGGCGCCGTTGCTCACGACCTGCCAGAGCAACCCGCCCAGAGGCAACAGCGCGATCACGAAGGCCGAGACGACCAGTGCGGTGGCGGATCGGTCCTTGGCCTTGCGCGAGCCCTCGACGATGCGCGAGGAGGCGAAGGTGGCGACCAGGAGGACCACCCAGGCGGTGACGATCCCGAGCGCCCAACCGCTGTGTGTCAGCACGCGAACGACGAAACCCACGGCCACTGAGCCCCCAGCCAGCAGGGGGATTGCCGCCCGGGGCAACCGAGGCGTCGTCAACAACCGGTCGACGTCGGTGCCATAGTCCTTGCGGGTCGGCTCCTTTGTGACGGTGGTGGGCATCTCAGTTCGCTCCCGAGAATTCCTTGCGGCGCCCGACAACGGCGCGGGCGGCGAAGTTGACAAGGAAGGTGATCAGGAACAGCACGAGCCCGGTCGCGACCAGGACGTTGACCTGCTTGCCACTCGCCTCCGGGAACTGGAGGGCGATGTTTGCCGCGATCGTGTTGGGGTTGACGCTGCTGATCAGGTTGAAGCTGACCACGTTCGAGACCGACAGGACCATCGCGACTGCCATCGTCTCCCCGAGGGCACGGCCCAGGCCCAACATGGCGGCGCTGACCATTCCCGAGCGTCCGCGGGGGAAGACGGTCATCCGGACCATCTCCCATCGGGTGGCGCCGAGGGCCAGCGCGGCCTCCTGGTGCGCGAGCGGCGTCTGCAAGAACACCTCACGGCACAGCGCCGTGCTGATCGGCAAGATCATGATCGAGAGCACGACAGCAGCCGTGAGAATCGTGCGCCCTGTCACCGATGCCGGCCCGCTGAAGAACGGCAGGAACCCGAGGTGAGCGTTCAGCCATTCGAACACCGGGACCATCCCAGGTGACAGGAAGTAGATGCCCCATAGGCCGTAGACGACGCTGGGGATGGCCGCGAGCAGGTCGATCAGGTATCCCAGCGGCGACGCCAGTCGTCGTGGGGCGTAGTGCGAGATGAACAGCGCCACCCCAATCGCCAGGGGCATGGCGATCAGCAGGGCCAACCCGGCCGCCAACAGCGTGCCGAACACCAGCGGCCAGGTGTAGCTGATGAACGAGACGTTGCCGGGGATGTCCGCACTGCTTGCGGTGATCCCCGGGATGCCCTCATACGTGAGGAAGATCGCCACCCCGGCCAAGGTGGCGATGATGAGAGCTCCTGCGCCGGTCGTCAGCAAGCGGAACCTTCGGTCCCCGGCGCCTTGCGCGGCGCTGCGGGCGGATGCCATAGGCGTTGTCGGTCCTTACATGTGGCAGGGATGCCAATCGGGGCGTGGCCGGGGCGCCCCCAAGGGTCGCCACGGCCCGCGTCAGGTCACTGCATGGAGATGCTCTCGATAGCCGCCTCTGCCTTGGTGCGGATCGCTGTCGTGATCGGTGCCGAACCGGCCTGCTTGGCTGCCGCGGACTGCCCGCCCGCACTGATCACGTACTTCTCGAAGCCCTTCACGAGGTTGACGGTCGACTGCGAGCCGTAGTGGCTGCAGGTGATCTGGTACGAGACGAGAACGATCGGGTAGATGCCCTTCCCGCTGGGCGTGCGGTTGACCACGATCGCCAGGTCGGTCGAGCTCCTGCCAGCGAGCGGCTTCGACTCGTCGAGCACCTTCGCCGCAGCCCCAGAGGTCGGCCCGACGTACTGCGAGCCAACTTGGATCAGGGCCTTCCCGAGGGTGCCGGCCTGGCTTGCGTCGGCGTAGCCGATCGTGCCCTGACCGTTCTGCACGGCCGAGACGACACCCGAGGTACCGTCAGCCGACTCCCCGCTCTTCAACGGCCACGTCTCCGAAGCCGGATACGTCCAGGAGCCCCCAGCAGCCTGGTGCAGGTAGTCGGTGAAGTTGTTCGTGGTGCCCGAGTCGTCGGAGCGGTGCACCGGGGTGATGCTCGTGCTCGGCAGCTTCACGCCGGGGTTGGAGGCGGTGATCGCCGGATCGTTCCAGGTCGTGATCTTGCCGGCGAAGATCTTGCCGACGGTGTCTGGGGTCAGTTTCAGGTTCTTGACGCCGGGCAGGTTGTAGATGACGGCGATCGGGCTGACGTAGGTGGGAACCTCGATCGCACTGCCGTGGCAGACGCTCTTGGCCTGTTTCAGCTGGGCATCGCTCAGGTAGGCGTCCGAGCCGGCGAACTGCACGGCACCCGACAGGAACTGGTCGACACCGCCGCCGGAGCCGATCGCGTCGTAGTTGACGGTGACGCTGCTGTTCGAGCCTTGGAATCCGGCCTTCCACGCCGCCATCGCCGACTCCTGGGCGGTCGAGCCGGCGCCGTTGAGCGTGCCCGACAACTGGCTGGTCGACGAGCCGCCGCTGCCGGGGTTCGAGTTGGCGCCGTTCTCGTTGGAGGCGCTGCAGGCGGACATAGCCAGTGCCAGCGTCAGTGTGACGCCACCAAGCACGGCTGCACGATGCAGGCGGTTGCTTCTCACGAAAGGTCCCTCTCTGGGATCAGGTCAGTTGTTGTGGTCGATATCGCCGACGGTAGGCACGGGAGGTGTCCGATCCGGTCTGCCTCGGTGAACAGGTCGTGAACGATGGCGTATCTGTTGGCCTTGGCGCGCAGATACGTCGGCTTGGTCGACTGCTGGCCCCCGGACGACGGTTGTCGAGGCGCGACGCGGCGGTCTGAGGGCGCCTTGGGTGCGTGGTCCGGACAGAGTTCCGCGACAATGGAGGTGGTGAGTTGAGAAGTGACCATGTCCGCTACCGGCCGCAGCCGGACCATCGGCCGCCTGGAGCGTGCCGCATGACAGCGCGTGCGCACGACCATGGCCAGGGGCCAGGGGCCGGCAACGGCTCGCGCCTCAGCCTGGTACTCGGCGTCACCGTTGTGGTGTTGGTCGTCGAGGTAGTCGGTGCCGTGCTGTCGGGTAGCCTCGCCCTGCTCGCGGATGCCGGGCACATGTTCACCGACGTTGCCGGGCTGAGCCTTGCGCTCCTCGCTGCCCACCTCATGCATCGACCCGCGACCGACAGCCGCACTTGGGGCTACCGTCGCGTCGAGGTGCTGGCGGCCGCCGCGCAGGCAGCCGCACTGCTGCTCGTCGGCGCCTACGTCCTCGTCGAGGGCGTTAGACGATTGCTGTCCCCGCCTGAGGTCTCGTCCGGGATCATGCTCGCCTTCGGGATCGTCGGGCTGGTGGGCAACACAGTGGGGATCGGGCTGCTCAGCGGGTCACGCCGCTCCAACCTGAACATGCGCGCGGCGTTTCTGGAGGTCGTCAACGACGCCCTCGGGTCCGCCGCGGTGCTGGTCGCCGCGGTGGTCATCTGGGCAACAGGTTGGACGCGTGCAGACGCGGTCGCGTCGCTCCTCATCGGCCTCCTGATCGTGCCTAGGACCATTCGGCTGCTGCGCGAGACGGTCAGCGTGCTGCTCGAGAGCACGCCGAAGGGGATCGACCTCCAGCAGGTGCGCGACCATCTGCTGCAGGTGCCGCACGTGCACGAGATCCACGACCTCCATGCCTCCCAGGTCGCTACCGGTCTCCCGGTGCTCACGGTTCATGCCGTGGTCGAAGACCGCTGCTTCGAGGACGGGCAGCTCCCGATTCTTCTGGACCAGGTGCAGGCGTGTCTGGCCGGGCACTTCGATGTGGAGCACTCGACCATCCAGTTCGAGCCGGCCAGCCACTCGTCGCACGAGCCCGGGACCCACCTCTAGACTCCCGACCCGTGCCGGGTGCCGCCTGACCGGGCCCTACTCCGCTGCGGTGCGAACTCGACTCGTTGTGTGCCTGGATCCCGGCCCGGTATGGAACGCCCGGTCGCGGCCGGCTACTGCCTGCGGGTGTCGAGGGAGTAGTCGAGCCAGCGGGACTGCGCGGCGCCGACGCGCTCATAGACAGCTCGAGCCCGATCGTTGTCGAGCGCCGTCTGCCAGGCGAGCTCGACGATGTCGCCGCGCGCTCGGCACAGCGCTGCGCACCGCATGATCAGGTCGTCGGCAAGACCCGTGCCCCGCGCGTCGGGATGCACGAACAGGTCGTTCATGATCGCGAGTCGCCCCGCCGAAGACGTGCTCCACGACCAGAAGATCGTGGCGAATCCGACGGCTCGGTCGGCCTCGTCGCGGGCCAGCAGCTGGACGCCCTCCCGCTCCGGGTCGGCGATGAGCGCGCGAGACATCGCGAGCAGGTCGTCGTCGGACGGCGACACGGCGTAGAAGTCGCAGTAACCACGCATC
The DNA here is from genome assembly GCA_050700615.1 of Nocardioidaceae bacterium. GTDB lineage: Bacteria > Actinomycetota > Actinomycetes > Propionibacteriales > Nocardioidaceae > JBOHDU01. The sequence continues at coordinate 1,795 of JBOHDU010000530.1, read as the reverse complement.
AGAGGGAGCAGCTCGTCCAGGTCGGGTTCGGTGACGATCGCTATACCGGGCACGCCCTGGATCGTATGCCCGGGTGGGCGGTCTGTCGCGCAGGGACGACGAGTTCAAGAGCGTCGATCATGCTCGGCAGCCGGGTCGTGGGCGCTGTCAGCGGGATCGCCGGTTCCCGACGATGACCGCGAAGGGCGGGATCACCATTGCGACCGCGCTCATGATGAGGGCGGCCGTCACGGAGACGAACCGCACCGCGAACCACGCGACGATGATGAGCGTGAGACAAGTTCCCATCAGCACGAAGTAGCGCGTCTGACGAGTCATCCCGCCAGCGTACGTCTGCCGAAGCTGTGCTCCGGCGCCCAACGGTGAAGCGACGGGCCGCCCGCCTCGGTCATGGTCCTCGAGGCGCTGCGGGTACGGCGCCACCGTGACGCCTTGCCGATGCCTGAGCCGCTGCTGCACAGCCCGGAATCGCGGCCCTTCGAGTCGACCGACGAGATCAGGCATTGCGGCCCGGTTTCCGGTGATCTCGCCCTATGCTCGTAGCCGTCCACCGACCCGCGAGCGGGTCGGGCACGTGGGTGGTGGAGGGGGGTTCGGGTGCGAAGAGTCGTTATCGCCGTGATGGTCGCGGCCCTGATGCTGACGCTGTTGACCGATGCAGCAGTGGGAGTTACCACTGCGTCGGCCCAGGCGACGACCGGAGTCGCGGTGCGACTGCATCGAGCCATCAAGAGGCTTCCGGTTCGGGCACATAGCCACGTGAGCAGCTACGACCGATCCCGCGACTTCGGCGACTGGATCACCCAGTACGGCGAGTGCGATACAAGGGCCGTCGTGCTGAAGGACGAGTCGCTGAGGCCGACCACGCAGAACAAGTACTGCACGGTTGAACGCGGGCGTTGGTACTCGTTCTACAACGCCAAGTACTACAACGGATGCTTACGGGGGAGCGGTCCAGATCGACCACGTCGTGCCAGTTGAGAACGCCTGGGTCTCCGGGGCCTGGCGGTGGACGAAGGCGACTCGGATTCGCTTCTACAACGATCTGGGCGACTCCCGCACGTTGGTGGCCGTCGATCAACACGACAACGAGGCGAAGGGTGACCAGGACCCGACACGTTGGATGCCCGCCTACGGCCACTGTCGCTATATCCGCTACTGGGTCGCGGTGAAGATCCGCTGGCATCTGAGCGTGACGCGAGCGGAGAAGGCCAAGCTTGCCCAGGTAGCCGCGGGGTGCGCCAACACCAGGCTGATCGTGCGCAAGGCAGTCATCTCCTACCGGTGAGGAGTCCGAATCCAGCCGGATGGATTGGGCCGCTGAAGAAGGTCTACAACGCCCCGACGGTCAAGGCCGCCGGTGACCCAACCTGGCTACTGGAGCCACGGCCTCCTCGCCGGATCGGGCCGAGGTCGCCGTGACCACACACCGCTACGCGGGGTTTCGGATGAGGCAACGTATCGAGCTACGCGGAGATTCTCGTGAGGCAACGCGTCCCCTTGACATATTTCGACAGGAGAGGTATTGAGGGATCAAAGCGCCCCTGACTACGTCCAAGGGGGACACTCATGAAGTTGCGTCAATGTGTGTGTGTGTGTGTGACTGCGGGAGCACTGTTCGCAGCCGGGGTCGGGGTGGCAGGCGCCGACCAGTTCGCGCCGGCCGGCTGCAACGTGCAGATGTACGGAATCGACTACAACGGACACAATCACCTGTTCTACTTCTCCGCTGACCCCCAGCGATGGGAGTTGGACTACACGACGTATGACTTCGGACCGGCGAAGTCAGGGAGTA
>JBOHDU010000529.1:0-2585 GCA_050700615.1 Nocardioidaceae bacterium | reverse complement strand
ACTCGATGGCCTGCTCGGCCGTCAGGATCTTGTCGCGCTCGATGTCCTTGCTGACGTCTTCCATGCCCCGGCCAGTGTTGTCGGCGATCATCTGCTCGAGCAGCGTGCGCATCCGCAGGATCTCGTTCGCCTGGATCTCGATGTCGCTGGCCTGCCCGTAGCTGCCCTCGGTGTAGGGCTGGTGAATGAGGATCCGGCTGTTGGGCAGCGCCAACCGCTTGCCGCGCGTTCCGGCGGCCAGCAACACCGCAGCCGCGGAGGCTGCCTGACCCAGGCACACGGTCTCGATGTCGGGCTTGAGGTAGCGCATCGTGTCGTAGATCGCGGTCAACGCCGTGAACGAGCCCCCCGGGCTGTTGATGTAGATGCTGATGTCGCGCTCGGGGTCCATCGACTGAAGGCACAGCAGTTGGGCCATCACCGCGTTGGCGATGTCGTCGCTGATCGGTGTGCCGAGGAAGATGATGCGGTCTTCGAAGAGCTTTGCGAAGGGGTCGATGCGGCGGACGCCGTACGACGTGCGCTCCTCCCACTGGGGGATGAAGTACTCGGCACGGGGTGCCGTCTGCTGGTGCAGGGACTGCTGCATGGAGGATCCTGAGTACATCGGGGTGTGCAGGTGGTGGTCGCTCACTCGAACCTCCCTCGCGAACGTGGCTTGCCGGCGCCGACCTCTGCGCCTTGCTCCACCACATGGTCGATGAAGCCGTATTCGAGCGCCTGCTCGGCGGTGAACCACCGGTCGCGGTCGGCGTCGGCCTCGATCTGGGAGAGCTCCTGGCCGGTGTGTTGGCTGATCAGGCCGAACATGGTGCGCTTGATGTAGATCGACTGCTCGGCCTGGATCCTGATGTCGGAGGCAGATCCGCCCAACCCACCGGAGGGCTGATGCATCATGATGCGCGCGTGTGGCAGGGCGTAGCGCTTGCCCTTGGCGCCGGCGCACAGCAAGAACTGCCCCATCGACGCGGCGAGACCCATGCCGACCGTCGCGACGTCGTTGGAGACGAACTGCATGGTGTCGTAGATCGCCATGCCGGAGTCGACTGACCCGCCAGGGCTGTTGATGTACAGGAAGATGTCGCTGTCGGCATCTTCGGCGTTGAGCAGCAGCATCTGGGCGCAGATCGCGTTGGCGTTCTCGTCCTTGACCTCGGAGCCAAGGAAGACGATGCGCTCGCGCAGCAGCCGTTGGTAGACCTGGTCATCCAACCCGTTGCTGTTGCCGCCGTTCATCTGGAAGTTGGTGGAATCTGTTGGGTTCACGAGATCGACCCTAGCGGCCGGCTCCCCCAAAGCCACGGGTGTTGGGCGCTTGTTCGCCCACAGCGCATCGACAGCCGCGGCTCTACTCCGACGAGTGCCAGCCCGCCCTCGCATTCGGCCGGCCGCACGCGCGGTGATCATGGACCACGAGCGTCGGGTGCTGCTGGTGGGCCCGCGCTAGCCGGTCACGACCACGATCGGTCACGACCACTCGTCAGGCCCGGTCGTCGCCCTCGATCGTGACGTACTCGCCGGCGATCGGCACTTCTGTCGACGCGTCCTGTGGCGCTCGCCCTTCATCGGCTCCCGCCTCCGCCGCCGCAGCCTGCGCTTCGAGCTCCGCGGGGTCGGCGTAGGTGCCGTCGGGCTTGAGCGTCTTGAGCTCCACCAGGTTGCCGGACTTGTCCTTGACCGTCGCGCTCTCGACCATGTCGGCAAGCGCCTTCCCGCGTCGGATCTCGCCGACCAGCTCCGGGACGTGGTTGTGCTCCATCGCGTGCTGGACGTAGTCCTGCGGGCTCTGCCCCGACTGCTGAGCCCGTCGCAGCATGTGCTCGGTGAGCTCCTCCTCGTTGACGCCAAGCGCTTCAGCGGTGGCGATGTCGTCGAGCAGGAACTGGGCCGCCATCGAGCTGCGGACCCGCTTCTCGAGATCGGCGGCGAACTCGTCCTCGGTCTGACCCTCGGACTCGAGATAGTCCGCCTCACTCATGCCCGCGTACGACAGCTGCTGGGTGATCGAGTCACGACGGGCCTGGATCTCCTCGCTCACCGCGGCGTCAGGCAGGGGGATCTCCACCATCGTCAGCGCCTGCTCGAGGACAGCGTCACGGGCCTTGGCGGCCTGATCGAGCCGGGCTGAGCGAGTTGCCCGGTCACGAAGGTCGTCGCGCAGCTCGTTCATCGTGTCGAACTCGGAGGCTGTCTGCGCGAACTCGTCGTCGAGCTGGGGCAGCTCCTGCTCCTTCACTCCCGTCACCTTGACGGTCACATCGACAAGCTGGTCCTTGTACTCGCCACCGACCAGCGTCGAGGGGAAAGTCTTCTCGTCGCCGGCCGACATACCCTCGAGGGCCTCGTCAAGACCCTCGAGCATGGTGCCGCGGCCGACCTGGTAGCTCATCCCGCTCGCCTGCGCCTCCTCGATCGGCTCGCCCTCGTTGGACGCAGACAGGTCGATGGTGACGAAGTCGGTGTTGGTGGCTGCTCGCTCGACCGGGGTCAGGGTGCCGAAGCGCTCGCGGAGCGTTTCGAGCTGCTCGTCGACCTCGTCGTCGCCGACCGAGACGTCGTCGACCTCGACCTCGATCCCGTGGTAG
>JBOHDU010000528.1:0-3023 GCA_050700615.1 Nocardioidaceae bacterium | reverse complement strand
GGGAGCGTCACGAGCTCGTCGAGGGTAGCCGGCACGTCTCCTGCGAACCGCTCCAGCACGGCCGCCGCCAGCTTCATGATCGACTGTGTCTTGGCACGGAAGAAGCCGGTCGAGGCAATGATCTGCTCGACCTGCTCACGGTCGGCGGCGGCAAGCTCGGCCGGGCCCGGATACCGCGCGAACAGGGCCGGGCTGACCTGGTTGACGCGCTTGTCGGTCGTCTGCGCAGACAGCACGGTGACGACCAGGAGCTGCCACGGCGACGTGAAGTCGAGCTCGGAGCGCGCGGTGGGATAGGTCTCGGCGAGAATGCGGTTGATGCGGCGGGCCCGGCGCACCAATGCCGTGCGTGTCTCCGCCGCAGGGGACTCGACACCTGCCGACATGGCACCAGCGTACGGGCAGCCCGCGTCAGCAGGTGTGCCGAGACCACGCCGCGCCCGGGCCAGGCGTGGCATCGGATGCAGGCATACGTCAGACTGTGACCCAGGCCACTACCGAACGACGAGGAGGACAGCGTGGGCACCGAGGTAGTTCGCGAAGCGCCGCTCTTCAGCGGTCTCGACGACGAGGCGGCGCAGGCGTTGAGCGCGTCCATGACCGAGGTCCGGATTCGTCGCGGTGACGTGCTGTTTCACGAGGGTGACGAGGGCGATCGGCTGTATGTCGTGACCGAGGGCAAGGTCAAGCTCGGGCGCACCTCCGCCGATGGCAGGGAGAATCTGCTGGCGATCCTGGGGCCCGGGCAGATGTTCGGAGAGCTGTCCCTGTTCGATCCCGGGCCGCGCTCAGCCACGGTGACGGCGGTGACGGACTGCATCACCCAGAGCCTCAGCCACGAGGAGCTCGGCCGCTGGCTCAACGGGAGGCCCGAGGTGGCTCGCGGACTGCTGACCCAGCTCGCCGGACGATTGCGCAAGACCAACGACGTTGTCGCCGATCTCGTCTTCTCCGACGTGCCAGGCCGGGTGGCCAAGGCGCTGCTCGACCTGTCCTCACGCTTCGGCCGGGTGGCCGACGACGGCATCCACGTGCACCACGACTTGACTCAGGAAGAGCTGGCCCAGCTCGTCGGGGCCTCCCGGGAGACTGTCAACAAGGCGCTGGCCGACTTCGCCTCCCGAGGATGGCTGCGACTGGAGGCGCGTTCGGTGGTTCTGATGGATGTCGAGCGGCTCAAACGGCGCGCCCGCTGACCCCTCCCTTCCCGCACGAAAACATGGTGCCGGACTGCGAGCCCTGACTCCGACCGGTACCCAGGCCGGTTGCCGGCTTCGGTCTCACAACGGAGGCCGCCAGTGGCCGACCTTGGCTACGCCGTCATATGTAGCAATCTTGACGGTCGTTACGAAGGCATGGCAGGGTCACGGGGTGGAGTTCCCACCGTCTTCTCGCGTGGCGATCGTGACCGGAGCGGGCCGAGGAATCGGCCGCGCCGTGGCCGTCGACCTCTCCGCGCGCGGCCTGCGGGTATGCCTCACCGCCCGCAGTCGGGAGCAGCTCGACGAAACGTCGGCGTTGTGCCCGACCGAGACGCTCGTCGTACCTGCCGACATCACCGACCGCGCGGGCGTCGAGCAGGTCTTCGCCGAGACCGAGGAGCGCTGGGGGGCGGTCGGTGTGCTCGTCGCGAACGCCGGGGCCGGCGTCTCAGCTCGTGTCGAGAAGACGTCTGATGACGCTTGGCAGCAGATGCTCGACATCAACCTGACGGCACCGTTTCGCTGCATCCGCCGGGCTATCCCTTCAATGCGCGAGGCACGCTACGGGCGGATCGTCGTCATCGCGTCGATGGCCGCGAAGATGGGTGAGCCCTACATCGCCGCCTACACCGCGAGCAAGCACGGCGCGCTCGGGCTCGTCAGGTCGGCGGCATCGGAGCTGGCGATGGCCGGGGTGACCGTCAATGCGGTGTGCCCGGCGTACGTCGACACCCCGATGACCGACCAGACCGTGGCCGGCATCGTCGCCAAGACCGGACGTACGCCGGAGGAGGCGCGGCACATCCTGGCGAACAAGCAGCCGCTGGGGCGGCTCGTCACGCCCGAGGAGGTCGCCCAGGCTGTGTGGTTCTGCGTCGTCGATGGTGCGGTCAACGGGCAGGGCATCAACGTCGACGGCGGGGCGGTCCCGTGATGTCGTCCCGCCGGGTCAACCCTGACGCGCTTGCTCGCCCGAGCGGCTTCTCGCACGCAGTCGTCGCCTAGGGGAGCGTCGTGTTCCTCGCCTGGCAGACCGCCCTCGACAGGGAGGGCAGGATCATCGGCGGCGACGTGGTCGATCAGTTCGAGCAGGCGTTGACCAACCTGCTGACCGCACTACGAGCTGCGGGCGGCGAGCCGAGCCACCTCGCCGGCGTGACGGTCTACGTCGTCGACATGGCTGACTACCGGGCCAGGGCCAAGGAGATCGGAGCGGTCTGGAGGCGGCTGGTCGGCTCCGACTACCCGGCGATGGCCGGCGTCGGAGTCACCCGGCTGTGGGACGCGGAGGCCCTCGTGGAGCTACAGGGTTTCGCGGTCGTGTGATTCCGGCGCTCCCTGAGGGTCGGTGCTGCGGACCGAGTCGACGAAGCTGTGCGCGGGATCTGCCAGTCGCTCCCGGAGCTCGAAGAACAGCTCGGCAGCCCGTGCTCCGTGCCACTGCCTTGGCAGCACGCGGGCGGGCAGACCGGGATCGAGGAACGGCAGCCGTCGCCAGGCGGTCAGGGCCTCGAGGTAGGCGGCGAACGCACTGGCACTGTCGGGCACGCGACGCCGTCGCCAGCGCGCGAGCATCGGCCCGAATGCCCCGAGGAACTCGTCGTAGAGCCGCTGCAGCTCGTCGAGGTCCCACCAACGGCGCACCTGCTCCGAGACGTCGCCGAAGGCGAGATAGTCGGCCCGGAACAGGTCGACGTACGACGACAGGTGGTGGCGCTCGAGCACGTCGCGGGTCTCGGTCGCGAGGTGGCCGGGCGCGATCCACACGCCCGGTGCCGCGGTGCCGAAGCCGAGCCAGCTGAGCCGCGAGCGCAGCAGATG
>JBOHDU010000527.1:0-12992 GCA_050700615.1 Nocardioidaceae bacterium | reverse complement strand
GTCCAGCAGCTCCCGCCCCGCCGGCGTAAGCAGCTCCAGGCCGCCCGTCACCCCGCCGCTCACAGGCCCGCCTTCACCGCCCCAGGCTACCCACGCCCCGGGAGGCCGGGGGACTTACGATCGGGGGTATGAGCGCTGAGAATGACGCCTTTGCCCTGTCGCCCGAGCATGACGCGCTGCGGGAGGTGGTGCGGCAGCTGGCCACCGAGAAGATCGCCCCGTATGCGGCGAAGGTGGACCAGGCCGGGGAGTTCCCGGCTGAGGCGCATGACGCCCTGGTCAAGGCCGACCTGCACGCCGTGCACGTGCCCGAGCAGTACGGCGGGGCCGGCGCGGACGCGATCGCGACGGCGATCGTGATCGAGGAGGTGGCCCGGGCCTGCGCCTCGTCGTCGCTGATCCCGGCGGTCAACAAGCTGGGCACGGTGCCACTGCTGCTGTCGGCGTCCGAGGACCTGAAGCAGCGCTACCTGCCGCGGGTGGCCAGCGGGGAGGCGATGTTCTCGTACGCGCTGTCCGAGGCCGAGGCCGGGTCGGACGCGGCCGCGATGAAGACCAGGGCCGTCCGGGACGGTGAGGACTGGGTGCTCAACGGCGTGAAGCGCTGGATCACCAACGCCGGCGAGTCGCAGTACTACACAGTCTTCGCCGCGACCGACGCCGGCAAGGGCTCGGGGGGAATCTCAGCGTTCGTGGTCGATCGAGACGACGAGGGGGTGTCGTTCGGCCGGCTTGAGAAGAAGCTCGGCATCAAGGGCTCGCCGACGCGCGAGGTCTACCTCGATCACGTCCGGATCCCGGCGGACCGGATGATCGGCGATGAGGGCACGGGGTTCGCTACCGCGATGCGCACTCTCGACCACACCCGGGTGACGATTGCCGCCCAGGCCGTCGGGATCGCACAGGGCGCCCTCGACCTGGCACTCGGCTACGTGCAGGAGCGCCAGCAGTTCGGCCGGCCCATCGCGGAGTTCCAGGGGCTTCAGTTCATGCTTGCCGACATGGGCATGAAGGTCGAGGCCGCCCGGCAGCTCACCTACGCAGCCGCCGGGCGCTCGGAGCGCGGCGCCGCCGATCTCGCGTTCTTCGGTGCCGCGGCCAAGTGTTTCGCTTCCGACACGGCGATGCAGGTCACCACCGATGCGGTCCAGCTGCTCGGAGGCTACGGCTACACCCGCGACTACCCTGTCGAGCGGATGATGCGCGACGCCAAGATCACTCAGATCTACGAGGGCACCAACCAGGTGCAGCGGATCGTGATCGCGCGTGAACTGCTGGCCGGGATCCAGTCCGAGCTGTAGGCGCGGATTCTCCAACCCGGTAGGGAGGACCTTCGCGCGATTTTGCGCGAAGGCTGGACTTCGATCCTGCTGCCAGCGAGTGCACGCGAGCGGTGCCCCTCGACCCGCCGTTCGATCCTGACATAGCCGCATCACTCGTCACGAGGCTGACTCGCGATCGTGAAGACGCTGCCGTGGCACCGCACGGGTGCCACGCTGGCTGCCGGGACGATCCCTGGCTGTCCTACTGCGCCTTGCAGTGGATGGCCGAGGTGTCGTCGGCGCGGATGTGCCTGAAGATCGCCTTCGCCTTTGCTTCGTTCCACAGGACCGCCGAGCCGGCCGGGGTCGAAGCACCCAAAGTGGTGAAAGGGACGACGCACTTCTTCGTATCGCTGCCATTGCTGTGCGCCATCGCCCACGCGAATCGACCGAGGTCGATCGGGCCGACGTTCTGGCCGATCTGGAGCGAGTTGGCGGCCGCCATGTTGACACTCCAGTATCGCCACGGGAAGAGGAAGGTCTGCCAAGACGCGGCCTTGTGACCCACCGCGGCGATCACCTCGCGCTGGTGCAGCTCGCGAGTGATGTCGCCGTTGGCAAACGCGCGCGAGCGCGAGTAGTCGAGCGCCGTCTGCCCGTCCACCTGCTGGCAACCGGGCCGCATTCGGAGGTGCCCGGCCTTGGGGTCGACGATCCGCTGCTTCGGGCAGACCGTGATCCCGCCAACCGCGTTGACGACATCGACGAATCCGGTGAAGCCCACCTCGATGTAGTCGTCGATGCGCACACCGGTGTCGTGTTCCACGGTCTTGACGAGCAGCTTCGGCCCGCCCCACGCGTAGGCGGCGTTGATCTTGCTCTTGCCGTGCCCCGGGATGCTGACATAGGAATCACGTGGGATCGACAGCATCAGGTTCGGACCCCCACCGGCTGGAACGTGCAACAGCAGGATCGTGTCGGTGCGCTGCCCGGCCGCGCTTCCGGTGCCCAACGACTTCTTCTGCGCCTTCGTCAGACCCTGGCGACTGTCGGACCCCACCAAGAGGTAGGTGGTGCCGCTTCCGGCGGCGGGGCGATGGCCGCTGGGCTCGGCGTCGACCTTGCTGATCTTGCTGAAGGCGTAGATCGGGGTCACGATCATGAACGCGAGCCAGGCGGCTATCAGGATGAGGACCACGCGCACCCATCGCCGCCTGCTGCGTCGCGGCTTGGCTGCCTTGGCTGCGGGCCTGGTCGGCGGCTGGCCGGACCCGCCGGTCGGCGCCGGCAGGGCAGGTTTCGCGTACTGCGGGCCGTCGCCTGGCCGAGGGCTGTACGTGCCCCCGAACGACGTGGGGGGCTCTGCACCGCCGGAAGCAGCTGGCGATCCACCGCTGGCTGGTGCCGAGAAGACCTGCGTCGCCTCAGAACCGTGCGCCGCTCCGATGCCCGGCGTCGGCCCGGAACCCGGGGGACCGGTGGGCCGCGGCGGCTGGTCCGGCCGGATGACCTGGGTGGATTCGGCACCGTCTGCAGGCCCGCCGGTACCGCGCTGAATCATCTGGGTGGGCTCGCCACCCATCTCGGGGTCGGACGACCCGCCCCCTCGAGCCGATTCGCCTCGACCTCCCCCGTACAGCCAGTCGTACTCCGGATCGCCCGGATCTTGATTCATGGCCATCACGCTACCTGGCGTCGCCGTCTGCCCCCGGGATCGCGCGAGCGCCAGGTGAAGCAGTTCACATCCGTCGAGAACTTCCCGCGCGTCGTTGACGGGTGTGACTGGAGTGATTGGTGATACTAGTTGGCGGACTCCGGGTCCCGATGTCCAGCCCCGGTCGGTCCGGGGCGACGAACCGCGATGGTCGTTTCGTGAGAGCGGGAAAGAGGTGGCCGGCACCGATGTCAACAGCGTTGTCGTCGGCGTCCCTCGCCAACACCGTGGCCTCACGGGCCCGCGTCCGTCGCGCCCTCACGCTGATGTTCATGACCGTCGTGCTGCCGGGGTCAGCCCAGCTGGTGGCCGGAAACAAGCGGGTGGGTCGCATCGCCATGCGAGCCGCCGCCGCGGCGGCGGCATCGCTCGTCGCGCTGGCGGCCCTGGGCCTGTTCACGTCGCCGACTCACCTGGTGACGCTGTTCACCACGATCTGGTTCCTCACCGTGATCCGCTTCGCGCTGATTGCGTACGCCGTCGGTTGGGTCTACCTGATCATCGACGCGTGGCGGCTGGCTGACCCGATGAGCCTGCGCCAGTCGCAACGCCTGCTGATGACGGGCCTCAACGGCATCCTGTGCTTCGCCCTTTCGGGGGCGCTGCTCTTCGCGAGTCACCTTGTCGCTGTCCAGAAGGACTTCATCCAGACCGTCTTCGGCTCGACCACGGTGACGTCCGCCGAGCACGGCCGTTACAACGTGCTGCTGCTCGGTGGTGACGCCGGGCCGCACCGGGTCGGGATCCGCCCGGACAGCGTCACCGTCGCAAGCATCGACGCCCAGACCGGCCGGACCATCCTGTTCGGGCTGCCGCGCAACCTGGCCGACGTGCCGTTCCCCAAGGGCAGCGCCATGCACAAGCAGTTCCCGCACGGCTTCAACTGTGCGCAGGAGTGCTACCTCAACGCCGTCTACACCTGGGCTACGGACCACCCAAACCTGTTTCCGCACGCCAAGGATCCGGGGATCGAGGCGACCACACAGGCGGTCGAGCAGATCACCGGCCTCACGATGAACTACTACGTGCTGATCGACCTTCACGGCTTCCAGAGCCTGGTGGATGCACTCGGCGGAGTCACGTTGAACGTCCACCAACCGATCGCCATCGGTGGCCCGACGGTCTCCCATATCAGCGGCTGGATCAAGCCCGGAAGGCAACACCTCGACGGTTACCAGACCCTCTGGTTCGCCCGCAGCCGCGCGACGTCCGACGACTACTCCCGGATGGCGCGACAGAAGTGCGTGATGAGCGCGATGTTGCACCAGCTCAACCCGCAGACCGTGCTCACCAACTTCAGCGCCATCGCCAAGGCGGGCAAGCAGCTGGTCTCCACCTCGGTCCCCGCCAGCGAGCTCGACACGTTCGTGGGTCTGGCCCTGAAGGCACGGCGCCTGCCGGTGGCCACCGTGTCGTTCGTACCACCCAGGATCAACACCGGTAAGCCGAACTGGAGGCTGATCCGCACGATGGTGAAGGGGGCCATCGCGAAGTCGCAGACCCTGGACGGCGGCGCGGGCACGGCGGCCAAGCACCATCACCATCACCACCAGATGGGGGGCCCCTCCGCTTCGGCCAGCTATGCCGCCAACGACAGCAGCAACCTGAACCACGTGTGCTGACGCGTGCCGCCGGTGCGAGGTCGCAGCCGCTCCCGAGCGAGCCGTACGATGAAGCCGCCATCCCATGACGTGCAGGAGCGTTGTCGCCGTGTCCGAGAATGAGCTCGTCGCGGCTGTGGTCGTGACGTGGAACCGGCGCGAGCTGCTGGCGGAGGCGTTGGATGCGATCCGGTCACAGACCCGCCCCCCTGACCGGGTCATCGTGGTCGACAACGACTCCCACGACGGGACCGCCGCGATGGTCGGGGCGCGATTCCCCGAGATCCAGCTGGTTCAGCTGAACCGCAACCTCGGCGGGGCCGGCGGATTCGCGGTCGGCCTCGAGCATGCATTGTCGGGTGCCTTCGGCGCGGTGTGGCTGATGGACGACGACACGGTGCCGGACGAGGACGCACTCGCGGAGGCGCTGGCCGCACGGCACGGGTATGCACCAGGGCCGCCCGCCCTGGTGGCCAGCCGAGTCGTCTGGACGGATGGTCGTGACCACCCGATGAACACGCCTCGGGGCAAGCCCGGCTCCTCGGCGGACGAGCGAGCTGCCGCGGCGGCGGTTGGGTGCCTACCGATCAGATCCGCTTCGTTCGTCTCGATTCTGGTAGACGCCGAGCGGGTCCGGCGCGAAGGGTTGCCGGTGGCCGACTACTTCTTGTGGAACGACGACTTCGAGTTCACCACCCGGTTGATCCGTGGCGGCGCCGGGCTCTTGTGTCCGACGTCGACGGTGACCCACAAGACGAAGGCCTTCGCTGACACCGACACCGACCCCGGCGAACGGTTCTACTACGAGGTCCGCAACAAGGTCTGGGTGTTCTCCCGGTCGAGCGGGCTGAGTCTTGCCGAGAAGGCGTTGTATGCGGGCTCGACGGTGCGCCGCTGGGCGCGGACCGTCCGCAGGGCACCGAGCCGCCGGGTCACCCTCGACGGGCTGCGCCGCGGTCTGTGGGACGGCGCCTGCCGCGGACCACGGCCCACGCGTGAGGTCATCGCCGGTGCCACAGCGCACGTGACCGATTCGGAGCACCCCGGTGGGTGAGCCCTTCAGCCTGCTCATGAGCGTCTACGCCGGCGATGACCCAGACTTCCTCACCGCGGCGTTCCGCTCCGTCGTGCACCAGCAGAGCAGGCCCCCCGACGACGTCGTACTTGTGCAGGACGGGCTGGTCGGGCATGAGCTCGGTGTGACGATCAAGCGTCTCGTCGAGGAGTCACCGGCACCGGCACGGCTGGTGGAGCTGCCGGACAACGTCGGTCTCGGGCTGGCGCTCGATCAGGGCCTCGCGACATGTGCCCACGACATCGTCGCCCGGATGGACGCCGACGACATCGCCGTTCCGCACCGGTTCCAGGTGCAGATACCCCTGGTCGAGGCCGGAGCCGACCTGGTGGGGTCGGCCCTGCTCGAGTTCGCTTCGGGGCCGGATGACATCGTCGGCAAGCGGGTCCCGCCGATCGATCCCGCGGAGATCGTGGCGTACGCCCGGTTCCATCAGCCGTTCAACCACCCGACCGTCGTCTATCGCCGGTCGGTGGTCCAGGCGGTCGGCGGTTACAGCGACCTGCCGCTTATGGAGGACTACCTGCTCTTCGCGAAGATGATCGCGACCGGTATCCGCGTTGCCAACGTCGCGGAGCCGCTCGTGCTCTACAGGGTTGGTGCGGGTGCCTACGCGCGCCGCGGTGGTGTGATCTTGCTCAAGTCGGAGTGGGCTCTGCAGCGTCAGCTGCGCATGCAGGGATTCACGAGTCGGGCACAATTCCTTCGTAATGTCGTGGTGCGCGGCGGCTACCGGCTGTTCCCTGTCAGCGTGCGTAGGGTGGCCTACCGCCGAATCGTCGCGCGACGAGGCGAGCGGTGACCGATCGCACCACCTTCGGTCGTTAGAATTGGCGCGGCCGCGGAGAGCCGCGGCCTCACATCAGGAGAGTGCGTGGACGCTGACCTTGTCGTCGTCGGTGCGGGTCTGTTCGGCCTCACCGTCGCGGAGCGTTGCGCCAATGACCTGGGCCTCAACGTGCTGGTGCTCGACCGTCGCCACCACGTCGGGGGAAACGCCTACAGCGAGGCGGAGCCCGAGACGGGCATCGAGGTGCACAAGTACGGCGCACATCTGTTCCATACCTCCAACGAGCGGGTCTGGGAGTACGTCAACAGGTTCACGAAGTTCACCAACTACCAGCACCGGGTGTTCACGATCTACAAGGGTCGCGTCTACCCGATGCCGATCAACCTGGCCACCATCTGCGAGTACTTCGGCAAGTGGATGACGCCCGACCAGGCTCGGGAGCTCGTCGCCGAGCAGGCCCAGGAGGTCTCCATCGCGGAGGCGGCCAACCTCGAGGAGAAGGGCATCTCGCTGATCGGTCGGCCGCTGTACGAAGCCTTTATTCGTGGCTACTCCGCGAAGCAGTGGCAGACCGACCCCACCAAGCTTTCCCCCGACATCATCAGCCGGCTGCCGGTGCGCTACAACTTCGACAACCGCTATTTCAACGACAAGCACGAAGGCCTCCCGGTCGATGGCTACACCGTGTGGCTGGAGCGGATGATCGACCACCCCAACATCGAGCTCCGTCTGGGGTGCGACTTCTTCGACGTCCGCGACTCGTACGTCGGCAAGGTGCCGATCGTCTACACCGGGCCGGTGGACGCCTACTTCGGCAACTCCGCCGGCGAGCTGTCATGGCGCACCGTCGACCTGGAGATGGAGGTCAAGCCGATCGGCGACTTCCAGGGGACGTCGGTGATGAACTACGCCGACGAGGACGTGCCCTTCACCCGTATCCACGAGTTCCGGCACTTCCATCCCGAGCGCGACTACTACCCCAAGGACAAGACGGTCATCGTGCACGAGTACTCGCGCTTCGCTGACAAGGGCGACGAGCCCTACTACCCGGTCAACACCCCCGAGGACCGGGCGAAGCTGCTGGAGTACCGTCAGCTGGCCAAGGCTGAGCCCCGGGTGCTGTTCGGGGGCAGACTGGGTACGTACAAGTATCTGGACATGCATATGGCGATTGGCTCGGCGTTGTCGATGTACGACAACAAGTTGCGGCCCTACTTCGCCAGCGGCAGTGAGTTTGAGAGCGGCGGCGTCGAAGAGTGAGCGTTCTGACTCAAGATGTTGAGGCCAATCCGACTGGCCCCCTGCGCAACCCGTGGGACTCCGGTGGCCTCACCGACGTCATCCGCCGGCGCTACCTGCTGAGGCTGCTGGTCAGCAAGGAGCTGACCGTCCGTTACCAGGGCTCGTTCGTCGGGCTCGCGTGGTCCTACGTCAAGCCGGCCGTGCGCTTCGCTATGTACTTCTGGGTGATCGGTCTGATACTCACCGCGCGCTCTGAGAACCGTGGTCTGCAGATCTTCTCCGCCATGGTGATGGTGTCGTTCTTCACCAACGCGCTCGTGTCCGGCACGAAGTCGGTGGTCAAGAACAAGACGCTCGTGACCAAGATCAACCTGCCGCGAGAGATGTTCCCGGTCGCGTCGATCGCGGTGTCGCTCTATCACATGCTCCCGACCTACGTCCTGCTGTTCTTCGGCGCGCTCCTCGTCGGTTGGAAGCCCGATCAGATGGTGCTGCCGGCGGCCCTGCTGGGATTCGGAGTCGTGGTCGTCTGGGGTCTCGGTACCGCCTTGTTGTTCAGTGCGCTCAACGTGTTCTTCCGCGACATGGAGAACGTCGTCGACGTTGTCCAGACGGTCATCACGTGGACCGTGCCGATGATCTACCCCTTCAGCATCATCAAGGACCAGCTGCACGGGATCGCCTACCAGATCTACCTGCTGAGCCCGCTGACCAATGCGGTGCTGCTCAACGGCCGAGCGTTCTGGACACCGGCCGACTCCCACCCTGCGCAGCAGGCGGCACTCGAGATGCCTGCCCACCTCTTCGAGCGCGGTGTCATCATGCTGGTGGCGGGCATCGTGTTCGTCGTGATCGCGCAGATCGTCTTCTCCCGCCTCGAGCGCAGGTTCGCGGAGCGCATCTGATGACCGAAGCGGTCGTGGTCGATCACGTCACGAAGACGTTCAAGATGACCGACCACAAGACCATCAAGCAGCTGACCGTCAACCTGGCCAAGGGTCGGCAGCTGTCCACGACCTTCACGGCGCTCAAGGACGTCTCGTTCATCGTCGAGGAAGGTGAGTCGATCGGCCTGATGGGGCTGAACGGCTCGGGAAAGAGCACCCTGCTCAAGCTCATCTCGGGGGTCATGACGCCTGATGGCGGCCGGGTGCGGGCGCGGGGCCGGATCGCCGGCTTGATCGAGGTTGGCGCCGGCCTGCACCCCGATCTCAGCGGGCGCGACAACATCTACCTCAGCGGCGCGATCCTCGGCATGAGCGAAGCCGAGATCGACAAGAAGTTCGACGAGATCGTCGACTTCTCGGAGATGGAGAACTTCCTCGACAACCCGACCCGGCATTACTCCTCCGGCATGTTCATGAAGCTCGCCTTCTCGGTCGCGATCCACACCGAGTGCGATGTCTTCCTGATCGACGAGGTGCTGGCGGTCGGGGACCAGCCGTTTCGCCGCAAGTGCATGAAGCGCATCCGGCAGCTCAAGAGCGAGGGCCGCACCATGGTCTACGTCTCCCACAACCCCAAGTCGGTGATCGACCTGTGCCAGCGCGGCATCGTCTTGGAGGAAGGCCGGATGATCTTCGAGGGCTCAGCCGAGGATGCCGTCACAGCGCTTGGCTACGAGCTCGACGACCCCGACGACCCCGACGGCTGAGAGCGCATGACGCTGGCCGCGACCGGCGTCAGTGAGGTCGTGGGGTAACGCGGGGAGCGCCGTGCGTCGGCTCCCATGCGGCCCAGGCCGACTCGACCATCTCGTGCAAGGTCTTGGAGCTGCTCCAGCCCAACGTGGTGCGGATGCGCTCGGCATCGGCGACCAAGAGCGCCGGGTCGCCCGGCCGCCGTCCGATCACGGGCGCCTCGACGACATAGCCGGTGACGTCGGCGATCGCGCCCAGGACGTCGCGCACCGATGCCCCGGCGCCCGTACCGACGTTGAAGATCGACTCGGAACGGTCGTCTCGATCGAGATAGTCGAGCGCGTCGATATGCGCTGCCGCGAGATCGAGGATATGGACGTAGTCCCGGACGCAGGTGCCGTCGGGGGTGTCGTAGTCGGCGCCGAAGATCGTGGGCTGCTGGCCTTCGGTGAGAGCTCGGAGAGCGATCGGGATCAGATTCAGCACCGCGGGGTCACCGAGGTCGGGCCAACCCGAGCCGGCGACGTTGAAGTATCTGAGGCCGGCCCATCGAAGGCCCCATGCCAAGGCCGCGTCACGGCACATCCACTCGCAGATCAGCTTGGTCTCGCCGTAAGGGCTGATGGGGCGGCAGGGCACGTCCTCGGTGAGAGGGGTGCCGATCTCGACGTCGGGTAGACCGTAGGTCGCCGCCGACGACGAGAACATCAGCTTCGAGACGTCGGCCGCCTCCATCGCCATCAGCAGATTGGCCATCCCGCCGACGTTCTGCTGGTAGTACCAGGCCGGCCGCTCCGCCGACTCGCCCACCTGCTTCTTGGCGGCGATGTGGACGACCGACTCGACGGAGTACTCGTGCATCAGTGCCGTGAGCTTCTCCGTCGCGTCGTCGGCGGAGATGTCGACCTGCACCAGCGGGGTGTCTCCGACGCGCTCCGCCGCACCGGTGCTCAGGTCGTCGACGACCACCGCGTCACCACGCTCGCGAAGGAGTCGTACGACGTGGGCTCCGATATAGCCGGCGCCGCCGGTCACCAAGACAGTCATGGCCAGCACCCTATCCGGCCGTCAGCCTCGTGCAGGTCACGTTCTCCTGATCGGTCCTCGATGCGAGCAGTTCTGGGTCGGCGTTAGTGACCAGGACGACCGACGAATCGGTCACGAGCGGTGCGACGATGACGGCGCACCTGCCCTCGCGGGTGGTCGGCACGAGGTCGGTGAGGAGTCGGCCGCCCTTGTCGAGCCCGTGATCTGCGGCCCACTCGAGGCCCGAGCGCACGAGCTCGTCATGCGACGTCACCGCCTGCCGAGTGACCACGGCCGCGTCCCCCGGCTCGATCGCCACCGGGACAACCAGCTCGTCGGGCTGTGCGGGAACCTCCGCGGCGAAGTCGGTCCAGCCGTCTGGGAGCGGCTCGGAGAACCGCGCCGCCATCGGTCGCAGGGAGCAGGCCAGGACGGGTGGCGGCAACCGATTGCCCAGGGCGTTCGGGCCGACGACGTGAAGCCCTGCTGCGGTGCCCGCCGGGTCGTCGGCCACGGCCAGACCTGCGGCCCAGGCGCCGACCTGGACCACGCAGGACAACCAGTGCGCCGGGAGATCGACCGTGAGAGCGTCGCCGGGCCCGAGGTCCAACTCGTCGCTCAGCAGGTTGGCGAACTTGCTCACCCAGTTGTCGAACGTCTTGACGCTGAGCTCGACCCGCTCGCCGGTGGCGTCGTCGTAGAACGTCACCAACGGTCGGGCTCCGTCACTCCTCAGCGCGGCCGCCAGTGCAGCGACCACCGTACGACTGGCTGGCATGCCCCTACCCTAAGTTCAGTACCCGGCAGGCGAGGACCCACGTCGAACCGAGGGACTCACCCGCGCTCCGTGGCCGAGCCAGGTCGCTACCGAGACCCGGCCAGGTCTGCGTCACTGGTAGCGACAATGTGTGCAGGCTCGCCCGGGCCACCAGCCGCGACAGAGTGGGAGGCGAGAGGTGAACTCCGCGGATGGTTTGATGAGCGCATGGAAGCGGTCATCGTCGCGGGTGGGCTGGGCACCAGGCTTCGGCCGCTGACTCAGCACCGGCCCAAGCACCTCATCCCGGTGGGAGGCGTCCCCTTCGTGGTGCATCAGCTGGCCAAGCTCGCGGCGGTCGGCGTCGACCACGTTGTGCTGGCGACGAGCTACCACTCCGAGCTCTTCGAACCGGTGCTCGGCGACGGATCCACCTGGCGGCTGAAGATCAGCTATGTCACCGAGCCGGCGCCGCTCGGCACGGCGGGGGCGATCCGGAACGTCACTGACGCGCTGCTCAGCGGGCCGGACGACCCCGTGGTGGTGCTCAACGGCGACATCCTCAGCGGCCACGACCTCGCCGCCCAGGTCGACGTGCACGAGAGTCGGTCGGCCGATGTCACGCTGCACCTGGTGGAGGTACCGGACGCGCGGTCGTTCGGGTGCGTGCCCACCGACGATGAGGGACGCGTGCTCGGGTTCATGGAGAAGTCACCCGACCCCGTCACGCACCAGATCAACGCCGGCTGTTACGTGTTCCGCCGCGCGATGATCGACCAGATCCCACCGGGCCGCGTGGTGTCCCTGGAGCGCGAGACGTTCCCCCGGCTGCTCGCCGACGACCGTCGGGTGCTCGGCGTGCTCGATCCGGCCTATTGGCTCGACCTCGGTACGCCGGAAGCCCTCGTGCGCGCCTCGTCCGACCTGGTGCGCGGCATCGCCACGAGCCCGGCCTATGAGCATCCGTCGAGCGAGGCCTGGATCGACCCAGGTGCGCGCGTCGATCCTGTCGCGCACATTCGGGGCGGGAGCGCAGTCTCGGCAGGTGCAAGCGTCGGGGTCCGGGCCCTGCTCGAAGGCAGCGTCGTGCTCGAAGGGGCAGAGGTGGCTGCGGGGGCGCGGGTGATTGACTCCATTGTCGCGGCTGGTGCTCGCGTCGGCGCGCGGGTCGTCCTGCGGGACGCGGTCGTCGGGGAGCACGCGGTCGTCGGTGCTGGGTGCGAGCTGATCGGTGGGGCTCGGGTCTGGAGCGACACCACCATCCCGGATGGCGGCATCCGCTTCTCGCCCGACGTGTAGGCGGGCGCGAGCACGAACTGTGTGGTCGGGTGACCACAGGCTCAGTTCAGCTGTGGAAGATGCCGCTGTGCAGGATCCAGGCGATGCCGCCCAGCACCGCGGCGAAGCGCAGAGTGCGACCCCCGAACGTGATGACGTAGAACCACACGCGGTGGAAGTGAAGTTGCCCAGCAAGGACCGCCATGATGGCCAGCGGTGGGAACCCGGCGACCGCCGAGAGTGCCAACAACCCCGCTCCGGCCCAGGGTCGTTCGTCGATCATCGTCTTAACCTGGTCGTAGCGCTTCTGCCAGCTGGGGGACTCCATCTTCTTCTGGATGTAGCGCCACTTCATCGAGGACCGGCCGACCTCGTACCAGAACGCCTTGCCGACCGTCTGGCCCCCGGCGGCGACCAGGGCTACCGGCCAGATCCCATAGTTCCGCACGAGCGCGCCGACGCCGGCGATGTAGGCCTCGATGTTGATCAACGGGAACAACGCCGACGCTATCGAGACGAAGAACGTCGCGAGCAGCAGCTTCACAGTGTCCGGCTCCCCTGCTCGTGGCGGGCACACCCCTGAGGCACCGGGAGGCCCAGCCGCATC
>JBOHDU010000526.1:0-2552 GCA_050700615.1 Nocardioidaceae bacterium | reverse complement strand
CTCCACCGCCGAGCAGTGGGCACGCGATCGTGGTCTGGCCAGGGTCCGTCTCGCCACCGGGGCCACGAACCACAGTGCTCTGCGCTTCTACGACTCCCTTGGCTACGAGCAGGAAGACGTCACCTTGAGCCGTTCCCTCGTTCCGTAGGCCGATCGCCTATCGGACGTTTTGGCCGGCGTCTCCGGGTTTCGTCCGGTGTGAAGAGTCCTTCAGCGTTGAAGCCAACCGCGGATGTTGTCTGCGATGGTGACACGGTCCGGTAGCGAGGTTGCCTGTGATTGTGCTTGCTCGCGTGCTTCGTCTCGACGAATTGCTCGACATGGCTCTACGCCCGAGGCACGGCGCAGGCATCGTGCGAGCCAGTCAAGCCCGATCGCTGAGTTCGATCCGGCCGTTGTTCGTCAGGGTCGGGGGGGTCAACCACCCGACGCCGGAGGGTTTGGCTGGTTGGGGGTGAGCAGGCGCGGGATGCTGCGGCGCAGGGTGTCGATCGCCTGGTCCGGGGTCAGTCGCTCGGCACGGACTTCTTCGCCCGCGGCGTGGCCGAGACCGATGATCGCCGCTAGCAGCCAACTGACTGGCATGGTGCGGTCGAACTCGCCGGCGCGTTGACCGCGGGCAATGAGGCGCTCCAGCGGGGCGAGGATCGGCTGATGTCGGTCGCGTTCCTGCTCGGGGGGCGCGGGCGGCGTTGCCAGGTGGAGCATGAACGGATTGCTTTCGAAGGCCTGCCAGCCGAATTCGAGAAACCTGACCAGGGCTGCGCTCGCGGAGCCGGTGTCGAGGTCGGCGGCGTCTATTGCGTCGGTGACTCGTCGGGTGACTCGATCAAGGAGGGCATTGACCAGTGCGTCGCGGGAGCCGAAGTGAGCGTAGATCGTCTGTCGACTGATCCCGGCTGCGGCCGCGATGTCGTCCATGCTGGCATCGGAGCGTTCGGCCAGGACGTATGTCGCTGCGTCGAGGATCGCCGCGATACTCCGCTCGGCGTCGGCGCGCCGCGGTCTTGGGCGTGGGCCAGACCCCCTTAACTCTGACATGGTTGACAACTCTAACAGCGAACCTTACCTTTGACATCACTGTAAGAATTCAGCTGATGCCAAGGGTGGAGACGCGATGGACGGAGACTGCGGCAACGCAGTGGAGGCTCTGGGTCTGACGAAGAGCTTCGGCAAGACCCGGGCGGTGGACGAACTCGACCTGAGAGTGCCGGCAGGCTCGGTCTATGGCCTGCTCGGACCCAATGGGGCTGGCAAGACCACGGTCATCCGGATGCTCGCCACCTTGTTGCGCCCGGACGCAGGCCGAGTCAGCGTGCTCGGCCACGACCTCACCACGCAGGCCGAGGTGATCCGTGCCCGAGTGAGTCTGACGGGACAGTTCACCGCCGTCGATGATGACCTCACCGGGCGAGAGAACCTCATCCTGCTCGCGCGGCTGCTGGGTTACCGCCGGCTTCAGGCCAGGGCGCGCGCTGATGATCTGCTCGATGCCTTCGACCTGACCGAGGCCGCCAGCCGTCAGGTCGGGAAGTATTCCGGTGGCATGCGGCGGCGCCTGGATATCGCGGCGAGCATTGTCGTCACACCAGAGCTGATCTTCCTCGACGAGCCGACGACCGGGCTCGATCCGCGCAGTCGAAACCAGGTGTGGCAGATCGTGCGAGCCCTCGTCGCTGAAGGCAGCACCGTGCTGCTCACGACCCAGTACCTCGATGAGGCCGATCAACTCGCCGATCGGATCGCGGTGATCGATCACGGCACCGTCATTGCCGAAGGCACCAGCACCGAACTCAAGGCTTCGGTCGGTGCCGGCACCCTGCGGATACGGGTAGCCAACCCGGAACAGCGGCCGCATGCGATCGCGTTGCTCACGTCCACACTTCAGGTTGCGGTCCACGACGAACCTGATCAGGCGCTCGTGTGGACCGGCCCAGTCGCTGCACAGCGTGCCGCGCACGTGCTCGTGGCGATGTCGGACGCCGGGATCGCCCTGGCCGACTTCGCACTGGCCCAGCCCAGCCTCGACGACGTCTTCCTCACGCTGACCGGACAGCCGGCCGCGCCTCCCGAACTGGAACAGACCGCATGACGACCTCCACCCAGTCGACCAATCCGGAGACGGCGCTGCGGTCGGCCCTGGCCAGGACGCGGCGACCCACACAGGCATCCGCGCTCTCCGCGTCGATCGCGTACGGCTGGCGTGCCATGCTGAAGATCAAACACGTCCCTGAGCAACTGGGGGACGTCATCGGCATTCCGATCATCTTCACGCTTCTCTTCACTTACCTGTTCGGTGGCGCCCTCTCCGGATCCACCCACCGCTATCTACAGTTCCTGCTGCCCGGCAGCCTCGTCATGGCGGTCCTCATGGTCAGCATGTACGCCGGCGTCGGGCTCAACACCGATCTCACCAAAGGTCTCCTGGATCGCTTCCGCGCCCTGCCGACCTGGCGCCCCGCCGTGATCGTCGGCGCCCTGCTCGGTGACGCTGGTCGCTACTTGATCGCATCGAGCATCGTGATCGGGCTCGGCATGACCATGGGCTACCG
>JBOHDU010000525.1:0-11513 GCA_050700615.1 Nocardioidaceae bacterium | reverse complement strand
GAACGCTGCGATCGCGCGCGAACGTTCGCTCGGCAGCGGGAAGAAAGAGGTCGCGTTCAAGGATACGATCAAGATGTCGAGCTACCTGCTCGCCTTCATTATCGGCGAGTTCGAGGCGACGCCGCCGATCGACGCAGGGACCCCGTTGCGAGTGGTGCACGTCCCCGGCAAGCGCGGACTAACGTCGTGGGCGGCGCAAATCGGCGCGTTCTCGCTAAAGTTTTTCGCCGACTACTACGGAATCCCCTACCCGGGCGACAAACTTGATCTGAATGCGATTCCGGACTTTGCGGCCGGGGCGATGGAGACTCTTGGCGCGATCACGTTCCGCGAAACGGCGCTGCTGGCGGACGAGCAAAGCGCGTCGCGCGCCGAACTCGAGCGGGTGGCGGACGTCGTTTCGCACGAAAACGCGCACATGTGGTTCGGCGACCTGGTGACGATGAAGTGGTGGGACGACCTTTGGCTCAACGAGTCGTTCGCCGAGTGGGCAGCCCACCACACGTCGACGGTCGCGACTCGCTTCACCGAGGCGTGGGCCGGCTTCTGCAATGGCCGGAAGAACTGGGCCTATCGGCAGGACCAGCTGCCCTCCACCCATCCGATCGCGGCCGACAACTACGACCTCGAGGCGGTCGAGGTCAACTTCGACGGCATCACGTACGCCAAGGGAGCCTCGGCGCTGCGACAACTGGTCGCTTGGGTCGGTGAGGACGAGTTCTTCGCCGGCCTTCGCACCTACTTCAAGCGGCACGCGTTCGGCAACAGCGAGCTGAAGGATCTGCTGGCGGCGCTCGAGGAGACGTCTGGGCGTGAGCTGCAGGGGTGGGCGCGGGAGTGGCTGCAGACGTGCGGTGTCAACACCGTGCGCCCGAGCTTCGAGGTCGATGCCGACGGCAGGTTCACGTCGTTCGCGATCGAGCAGGCGGCTGACCCACAGTTCCCGACGCTGCGTCGCCACCGGCTCTGCGTCGGGCTCTACGACGCCACAGACAGCGGGCTGCTGCGCCGCTCCGGGGTCGAGATCGACGTGGTGGGGGCGCGTACCGAGGTCGGCAAGCTGATCGGCGAATCCCGCCCCGACCTCGTTCTGCTCAACGACGGCGATCTCACGTACGCCAAGGTGCGCCTCGACGAGGGTTCGCTCGCCACGGTCGTCTCGCAGATCCACAGGTTCCAGGACTCGCTCGCACGCGCGCTGTGCTGGGGAGCCGCCTGGGACATGACCCGTGACGCGGAGATGCGAGCATCGGACTGGGTCGACCTCGTACTCCGCGGAATCGAGGCTGAGACTGACCTGACCGCCGTGCGTGCGGTCACTGCCTCCACCGTGCGAGCGGTGTCCAACTACGCCGCACCGGCCCATCGCGGCGCCTTGCATGCTCGCTGGGAAGCAGGTCTGCACGAGCTTGTCCTGCATTCGGCCCCGGGAAGCGACCAGCAACTCGCGTTCCTTCGAGCACTCGCCGGCGCGGCCAAATCGCCGGATACGCTGGCGTTCCTCGCCGACCTGCTCGACGGGTCGGACACGCTCGACGGCCTGACCATCGACACCGACCTCCGCTGGACGTTGATCACCGGGCTGGCTCGAGCCGGTCGGGCCGACGATGCAGCCGTCGACAGTGAGCTCCAGCGTGACAAAACGATCGCTGGGCGAGAGCACGCGGCGGCCGCCCGCGCGGCGATGCCTACCGAGGCTGCGAAGGCCGAGGCCTGGCGTCTCGCGCTGGCTCCCGACACCCCAAACGAAACCATGCGCAGCGTGGCGATGTCGTTCCAGCAGCCTGACCAGGAGCATCTGCTCGAGCCTTACGTCGAGCGCTATCTGACGGCGGCTGAGACGCTGTGGGATGAGCGCGGGGTCCACCAGGCGTCGACCGTCCTGGTGTTGATGTTCCCGCGGGCCCTCGCCACCGAACGCACACGCGCCACAGTCAAGGCCTGGCTCGATTCGTCCAACGCCAACCCGGCTGCCCGCCGATATGTCTCCGAGGGGCTCGACGAGATCGAGCGGGCGCTCGCTGCCCAGGCCTACGACGGAACCGCCTGACCCCGCGGGAGAGGCGGCGGGTCCTCGTGACCACGAGCGGCCAGTCGCGCGAGCTAGGGCGTATCGGCGTGCAGCAGGGTCTCGGGACGGGCGAACTCGGCGAGCTGCTGAAGCCCCGATAGCAGGCCCCGAGTGAGGTCTCCTGCGGCGAACGACGACTGCATCGACAAGCAGGCGAGCGCCACCTGACGGTTGCTCAGGTTCTGCGCCACTTGTGAGCCGGTGACGACCTCGAGCGCCCGTGCCTGCGGGTCGACGAAGATCAGCAATGCCAGATCCGGGTTCGCGAGCTGGCCGTGAAGGTGCTGGGCGAACGCCCGGGTCGGCCCGTCGGCTGGGCCGACATAGACGGAGAACACCCTCCCCGACAGGCGCTCGGCCTCGGAGATCCCACGATCGATGTCGTGCCGCTGAGAGGCGCTGAACGCCTCACCACGTGACACTGGCGCCGCCGGTATCGCTGTCGGGGTCAGGCTGGCCGGTCTCGGCCGCGCTCGACCTGCCGGTGGTGAGGGCCTTCTGCTCGGCGACCTTGCGGTCGAGCTCCTCGGGACCGCCGAACCACTCCGGCTCCGCACCCCAGTGCTGACCTGGCCGGTAGCGCGGGCCCTTGGCCAGCGAGGGTGCCACCACCAGCAGCGAGATCACGATGACCGCAAGCAGGGGGATCCCGACGAAGAAAAGCACGGCGTGCAACGTGGACATGGGCGCCGGGTTCGGCCAGGTCAACGGAGTGTCGGCAACGGTCACGATCCAACCGTACCGTTCGTCTTCCCGGCCCGACGACGGAGGTTTGACGCGACTCGCCGGGCGCGTTTGGATAGCGTCGGCAGCGACACGACGCCGACCAATCCGCACGAGTGCAGCGGACCATGCAAGGGAGCAGTGTGGCAGAGCCTGTTTGCAGCCCGGGCACGTCGATGTGCAGCGTCGTCTACGACCTGACGCACAGCGAGGGACTCTCGCACGCGGCTGACTGGCTCATCGCCAAACCGTTGGCGGTAGTCACGCTCCTCGTGATCGCCGTGCTCATCCGTTGGCTGACGCATCGCGTGATCGACCGAGTCGCAAGGCGCGCAATCAAGGGCAGTGTGCCCGGGGTCATCGCCAGAGCGAAGGTCCATCAGATGTATCTCGAGCACACGGCGGCGGCGCTGGAGCGTCGCCAGCAGCGGGTGGCCACGATGGCGACACTGCTGAAGAGCATCGCGACCGGCGTCATCTTCACGATCTTCGCCTTCATGGTGATTGCTCAGCTCGGCTACAACATCGCTCCGCTCATCGCAAGCGCGGGCATCATCGGGGTCGCGCTCGGTTTCGGTGCGCAGAGCCTGGTGAAGGACTTCCTGAGTGGAATCTTCCTCATTCTCGAGGACCAGTACGGCGTCGGCGACGTGGTCAACCTAGGCTCTGCCACCGGCACAATCGAGTCCGTCGGGCTG
Organism: Nocardioidaceae bacterium; assembly: GCA_050700615.1. Lineage (GTDB taxonomy): Bacteria > Actinomycetota > Actinomycetes > Propionibacteriales > Nocardioidaceae > JBOHDU01. The sequence goes on along the minus strand of JBOHDU010000525.1, from coordinate 8,021 downwards.
CGGGTCACCCGGCTCCACGACTCCACGGGAGTCGTCTGGTACGTCCGGAACGGCGAGATCCTTGCCGTCGGGAACTCCAGCCAGGCCAAGCGGCCCACGGCTGACTCGGACGACGGAGATGCGCCGGGCTCGCCCGCCTGACCACGCGGCCTATTGCAGATCACTTGCAGTAGCAGTACGACTGCTCTAGCCTCGATCGAGACCGAAAAAACTGCGATCTTGCACAAGGAGCGACCGATGGCCCAGGTGACCGCGACCCGGGAGTCGGCCGCCCCCGGGCCCGCGACCCACCGACGGTCCTACCTGGGTATGACCGCCGCCGTTGTCCTCCTGCACGTGATCGGCTGGGGCACCCTGATCCTGCTTGTCGCACCTCACCACTACCAGGTCGGCGGTGACGTCTTCGGGGTCGGACTGGGCCTGACGGCCTACACCCTGGGGCTGCGGCACGCGTTCGACGCCGACCACATCGCAGCCATCGACAACACGACACGCAAGCTCAAGGAGGAGCAGGGCAGCCACCCCGTCTCCGTCGGCTTCTGGTTCTCGCTCGGGCATTCGACCGTCGTCTTCGTGATGGTGCTGCTGCTCGCGCTGGGTCTCAAGGCCCTGGCGGGTGACATCAAGAACGGCGGCTCGTCGCTCGAGCATGTGACCAGCGTCTTCGGTGCCTCGGTGTCCGGCGTGTTCCTGTTGCTCATCGGCGGGATCAACCTGGGGATCCTGCTCCACATCGTCAGGGTCTTCCTGCGGATGGGGCGCGGGGAGTACAACGAGGCGGAGCTCGAGGAGCACCTGTCCCAGCGAGGCTTCATGAACCGGATGCTCGGCGGCCTCACCCGGACCGTGCGCAAGCCGATCCACATCTACCCGATCGGCGTGTTGTTCGGCTTCGGGTTCGACACCGTGACCGAGGTGGCCCTGCTGGTGATCGCCGGCACCGCGGCAACGAGCCTGCCCTGGTACGCCGTGCTGTGCCTGCCGATCCTCTTCACCGCTGGTATGGCATTTCTGGACTCCCTCAACGGAGCATTCATGAACTCCGCCTACGGCTGGGCATTCGCCAAGCCGGTGCGGAAGGTCTTCTACAACATGATCGTGACGTCACTGTCGGTCGTCGTCGCGATGGTGATCGGGCTGATCGAGCTGATCGGTGTCCTGGCCGAGCGGATGGACCTCACGAGCGGCCCCTTGGGCTGGGCCGCGACCCTCAACCTGAACTACGTCGGCTACGCCATCGTGGGAGTGTTCGTCCTGACCTGGGTGGTCGCGCTGAGCGTCTGGCACTTCGGGCGGATCGACGAGCGGTGGGGCGCCAAGCTGGCACAATCGCCCAGCACCGCTACCGACGGCTCACGACCGTAAGGCCGACGTCCAGCGCCTCGCCGAACGAGCCGCGACGTCACCTGCCCGCCGACAGTTCCGCAGCGCAGCGGGCGCACCGCCCCACGATCGGGAAGTGCGTGAAGTGTGCGTCGTAGCCGAACCGCTCGTTCAGGATCGCCCGCACGTCATCCAGCTCGACGGGGTCGATGGCCACCACGTCACCGCACCGCTGACAGACGAGGTACTCTCGCTCGTCCTCGGTGGCCAGGACGAACAGGCCGGGCCCGTGTCCGACATGGCTGTGGCGGACCAGCCCGAGCTCGGCGAAGCGCTGCAGGTTCCGGTAGACCGACGCAAGGTCTGAGCGCGGCAACTGCCCCCCGAGGCCGTCGGCGATGTCCTCGGCAGACACCGGTCCGTCAGAGCTGAGCAGCGCCTGGAGCACGAGGCGCCTGGCGGCTGTCGCGCGCATGCCGCGGTCGCGGATCAGCGCGAGGGCCCCATCGAGGTCGTCGAAGCGCGCGACCGGGGCTTCCGGCGATTGTGGCATGGCTCTTCGAGCCTACCTCCGAGGAGCGAACCCAAAGGGCAAGCACTGCCAGCTTTCAGGGCGTGGCTGACGATCGCACCGCCTACCGCTCCTGCAGGGCGGCATCGGCCGCGGAGGCACCTGCTCGGCTCGGATCGCTGCTGGATGTCGGCCGACGGTTGACGAGGTACGACCCCATCAGCACGAGCGCGAATCCGAGAATCTTCCAGCCGGTGACCGACTCTCCCAGCAGAAGAGCCCCTGCCAGCACGGCCACGGCGGGGTTGACGTAGGTGATGGTGGTGGCCCGGACCGGACCGATCTCCCCCACCAGGGCGAAGAGCATCAAGAACGCGGCAGCGGTGCAGACCACGGCCAGGAGCACCACCGACCAGATGACCTTGGCCGACGGCACGGAGCTCGGCAGGTCGCCGCCGAGGATAACTACGGGAACATAAGCCAGGGCAGCACCCGTCAGCGCGGTCGCGATCACTCCAAGGCTCGGCAGGTTGGCCAGCCATCGGGAAAGGACCACAGGGCCCAAGGCGTAGCCCACCACGGTCACGCTCAGCTCGGCGACCGCCGACAGATCCGACCCGCCGACATCGAGGCCGACGAGTGCCCCGACACCGGCTATCCCGAGCATCAGGCCAGCCCAGCCAGAGCGGCCCAACCGCTCGGCACGACCGGTCAGGAAGGCCACGAGCACCCCGACCAGCGGCACCGCGGCGATCAGCAAGCCCGTCGTGGAGCTGGGCAGCCGCTGCTCAGCCCGGCTCAGGAAGAGCCACGGCACCGCAATCTCGACTGCGATGAAGGCGAGAAGCGGACGCCAGTGCCTCAACACGGGTGTGACCTGCCGCCGACCGAGCGCGATCGGGAGCAGCAGGAGCGCCGCAAGGGCGGTGCGGAAAAGCACCAGCGTCGCAGGAGTCAGCTCCGCGACGGAGACCTTGATCAGCAGGTAGGGGATGCCCCACGCCACCCCCAGGCCGATGAAGATCACCGTGGCGCGCCGGTTCACGGACCCATTCTCCCTACCCGGCCCCGATCAGTCCATGTGATTCCCCCGCACGTCGGTACTGGTGATGCTTGCCTGACCCGGCGCGGCCCGCCGGGCCAAGCGGATCACGAAGCGTCAGGCGAGCGCGGCGTCCAGGGTTATCGTCGTCCCGGTCAGCGCCTGCGAGACGGGGCATCCCGTCTTGGCGTCCTCGGCGTACCCGAGGAACTGCTCGTTGCTCAACCCATCGACCTTCGCTCGCACGGTCAGCGCGATCCCGGTGATGCCCTCACCCGCCTGGAAGGATACGTCTGCCCGCGTGTCGACAGCCTGAGGTGCGTGCCCGTCGCCCGCGAGGGCGTGCGACAGCGCCATGCTGTAGCACGTGGAGTGCGCCGCTGCGATGAGCTCTTCTGGGCTCGTCAGGCCGTTCGCCTGCTCGGCGCGCGAGGGCCAGGACACGTCGAACTTGCCGGCTCCGGACGAGTCGAGCGAGACGATCCCGGACCCCTCCATCAACGAGCCTTCCCAATGTGCGTTGGCGGTACGAGTCGTAGCCATGTCGACGTCCTCTCCGTAAATGATGTGGTGCCTCCCATCTTGCCCTGCGTCCCTAGTGGTCCGTCTGGACCGTGGCCTGGCAGCGACTCTTTCGCCCCGGGGCCTCACTGCGTTGCCCGTCGCTGTCCTGCAACAATGACCGGGTGACCACGACGGGCGAGCAGACCTTCTACGACGCGATCGGTGGCCACGACACCGTCCGCGGCATCGTCGAGACGTTCTACGCAGGGGTCGCGGAGGATCCTGAGCTGCGCGCCATGTACCCCGAGGAAACCCTCGACGGTGCGACCGACCGGCTCACGATGTTCTTGGAGCAGTACTGGGGTGGGCCGACGACGTACTCCCAGCGACGCGGCCACCCCCGGCTGGGTCAGCGCCACGCCCCGTTCGCCGTGACCCCCCAGGCCCGCGACCGGTGGCTCGGCCACATGCAGGCGGCACTCGCCGAGGCACACCTGACCGCCGAGCAGCGCCAGACCTTCTGGGACTATCTGGTGCGTGCTGCCCACTTCCTGGTCAACACGCCCGAGGAGTAGGGCGCCTACTCCAGAAACTTCCCCAGCACCTCGCGCTCGATCTCGGTGAGGCGTCGTGGGCGGCCGGAAGCCATGTCGACGGGAGCGAGCAGGGTGGAGGCGCGGCCATAGAACCGTCCGGCGCCGTCGCCGACATCGTCGGCGATCTCGTAGCTGACGGTGAAGGTCGCCGCGGCCAACCTGGAGATCCACATCTGGATCTGATAGGGCTGCTGGCGGAACAGCATCGGCCGCTTGTACTCGATCTCGGCCCGCACCACGAGTACGCCGTTGGCGAGCCCCTCCGCCCCGCGAGCCGGTGCATGCACGAAGAGCATGTCGACCCGCGCCTCCTGCAGATACTCCAGCCAGGTCACGTTGTTGACGTGGCCGTACGCGTCGAGGTCCGACCAGCGTGGCTTCAGGTCGAACACATGCCGGGTCACTCCTGCATCTTCGCAGTCCCGGCGTCGTCCGGCATCGTGTGCTTCGTGATCACCACCCACCACTGAAGTCGGACTCCGGGGCCAGAGTAGGTTGGGTGGCTAGTCGTTACCGCCCGCCATCCCGCTCAGTGTCTCGGAGGACGCCATGCCCGAAGCCGTCATCGTCGCGACCGCGCGCTCCCCGATCGGCCGCGCTGGCAAGGGCTCGCTCGTCGACCTGCGGCCCGACAACCTGACGGCCGAGATGGTTGCGGCCGCGCTGGCGAAGGTGCCTCAGCTCGACCCGGCAGACATCGACGACCTGATGCTTGGCTGTGGGCTGCCCGGGGGTGAGCAGGGGTTCAACATGGCCCGGGTTGTGGCGATCCTGCTGGGCTACGACAGCCTGCCGGGTACCACGCTCACCCGTTACTGCTCCTCCAGCCTGCAGACCTCGCGGATGGCCTTCCACGCCATCAAGGCCGGCGAGGGCGACGTCTTCGTCTCCGCCGGCGTCGAGATGGTGTCGCGGTTCGTCAACGGGAACTCCGACTCTTGGCCCGACACCCGAAACCCGCTCTTCGCCGAAGCCCAAGCCCGCACGGCAAGGGCCGCAGAGGACGGGGCCGGAGGGTGGCACGACCCGCGAGCCGATGACCTGGCGCCCGACATCTACATCCCGATGGGTCAGACAGCGGAGAACCTCGCACAGTCGCGAGGGATCAGTCGCCGAGAGCTCGACGAGTTCGGTGTACGGAGCCAGAACCTCGCCGAGAAGGCGATCGCCGCCGGCTTCTGGGCCCGGGAGATCGTGCCGGTGACGCTTCCCGACGGGCGCGTCATCAGCGCGGACGACGGACCCCGTCCCGGCGTCACCTACGAGGCGGTCAGCCAACTCAAGCCGGTGTTTCGCCCCAACGGGCTCGTCACGGCAGGAAACTGTTGTCCGCTCAACGACGGAGCCGCAGCCGTGGTCATTATGAGCGACTCGAAGGCAGCCGAGCTCGGCGTGCAACCGGCCGCCCGGATCGTCGCAACCGGCGTCAGCGCCCTGTCGCCCGAGGTCATGGGGCTAGGCCCGGTCGAGGCGACTCGTCAAGCGCTGAAGAGGGCTGACATGACGATCGACGACATCGATCTTGTCGAGATCAACGAGGCGTTCGCGGCGCAGGTCGTGCCGTCCTACCAGGACCTGGGAATCGACATCGACCGGCTCAACCTCAACGGTGGTGCCATCGCGGTGGGGCACCCGTTCGGCATGACAGGCGCTCGGTTGCAAGCGACCATGCTCAACTCGCTGGACTTCCATGACAAGGTCACCGGGCTCATCACGATGTGTGTGGGCGGCGGCCAAGGGATGGCGATGATCGTCGAGCGGCTCGGCTGATCCCGCACCGACCGGAGCCCACGGGACAACCTGCTCCCGTGGGCTCCGGTCGTCTTGGCCGCTGTCCAGGTCGCCTCTGCGCGAGGCTGTCTCCGGGTTGGCGCTCAGGCGTTGTCGTGCTGGAGCACTGCCTCGACGGCGAGGACGATGGTCACCTTGTCGCCGATCATGACCTTGTCGCCGTCCATGGGGATGTTGAAGTTGATGCCCCACTCCTTGCGGCTGATCGTCGTCGTACCCTCGAAGCCGACGCGTGTGCCGCCCCAGGGGTCGCCTCCGACGCCGAGGAAATCGAGGTTCAGCTCGACTCCCTTGGTGGCGCCGTGGATGGTCAGGTCGCCGGTCGCGACGAACTGGTCACCTGTCTGACGGATGCCGGTCGTGGTGAACGACATCTGCGCATCTTCGTCGACCGAGAAGAAGTCTGCCGAGCGCAGGTGGTTGTCACGGTCGTCGTTGCGGGTGTCGACCGAGCTGAGGTCGATTGTTGCGGTCGCGGTCGAGTCGAGCGGGTTCTGGGCGATCACGAGCTCACCCTCGAACTCGCGGAACTGTCCTCTGACCTTGCTCATCAGGTGCCGGACGGTGAAGCCGACCTCGGAGTGGCTCGGGTCGATCTTCCAGATGCCGGGCTCAAGGCCTTCGAGAACGGTTGCGGTGATGTCTGGTGCTGAGGTCATGCTGACTCCTTAGTTGAACTTTCAACCTTCACTGGACACTTTATCTCAAGCAAGTTGAGCAGTCAACTATTCCTGCTATGGTTGTTGAATGACGACTCGGTGGCTGGACAGCGACCAACAACGAGCCTGGCGGGCCTACCTGCTGGGCACGACGCTGCTGATGGAGCGTCTTGACCGCGACCTTCGCGACAAGCACGGCTTGTCACTGCCAGAGTACGAGATTCTGGTCCGGCTGTCGGAGGCGCCGCACCGGGCACTGCGGATGGCGGAGCTCGCCGACTCGGTCCGTTACTCCCGGAGCCGCATCACGCACACGATCGCCCGCATGGAGCGGGAGGGCATGGTCGAGCGAAGCTCCTGCGCCTCCGACGGTCGTGGCGTCTTCGCCATCATGACCGCGGCCGGCTACGACGTACTTGTCACCGCTGCTCCCGACCACGTCGAGTCAGTGCGGCGGGGTCTGGTCGACACGATCTCGCCCAACGACATGGTGGCCGTCGGGCGCGCGTTCTCCCAGGTCATCGCGTCCCTCGAGACGGGAGCACCCGACCCCCTGCTCTCACCTCGTTCGACGGCGCCGGTATGAGCTAGTCGCGCGTGAGCCGACGATGGGTGACCCGATGCGGCCTGGCTGCGTCGGCGCCGAGCCGCTCGACCTTGTTGGCCTCGTAGTCGGCGAAGTTCCCTTCGAACCAGAACCACCTGGCGGGGTCGCTGTCGTCGCCCTCCCACGCCAGGATGTGGGTTGCGATCCGGTCGAGGAACCACGCGTCGTGTGACGTCACGACGACACAGCCGGGAAAGTCCAGCAGGGCATCTTCAAGTGACTGGAGCGTCTCGACGTCCAGGTCGTTGGTCGGCTCATCGAGCAGCAGCAGGTTGCCGCCGATCTTCAGGGTCATCGCGAGGTTGAGTCGGTTGCGCTCGCCGCCAGACAAGATCCCGGCCAGCTTCTGCTGGTCGGCTCCCTTGAACCCGAACGACGCGACGTACGCTCGAGAAGGCATCTCGAAGTTGGCGACCTTGATGTGGTCGAGTCCGTCGGAGACGACCTCCCAGACGTTCTTCTTCGGATCGATCCCACCGCGGCCCTGGTCGACGTAGGAGATCTTGACGGTCTCCCCCACGCGCAGCTCACCACTGTCGGGCTTCTCCTCCCCGACGATCATGCGGAAGAGCGTCGTCTTGCCGACCCCGTTGGGCCCGATGACTCCGACGATCCCGGCGCGGGGCAAGCTGAAGCTCAGGTCGTGCATCAGTACCTCGTCGTTGAAGCCTTTGGTCAGGCCGGTCGCCTCGAGCACCAGATCACCTAGGCGTGGCCCGGGCGGGACATTGATCTCGGTGAGGTCGAGCTTCTTGCCGCGCTCGGCCTCGGCGGCAAGCTCCTCGTAACGAGCCAGCCTCGACCTGCTCTTGGCCTGCCGTGCCTTGGGGTTGGAGCGCACCCACTCGAGCTCCCTCTCGAGGATTCGCTTGCGCTTGGCGTCCTTGCGGCCCTCGACGATCAACCGTTCCTGCTTGGTCTCGAGGTAGGTCGAGTAGTTGCCCTCGTAAGGGAATGCCTTGCCGCGGTCGAGCTCGAGGATCCACTG
>JBOHDU010000524.1:0-2065 GCA_050700615.1 Nocardioidaceae bacterium | reverse complement strand
TCGGTACGTCGTCGCCCGGTGGGCGGTTTTCGCTCATAGATCGTCTCTTGATGCAGGTGTAGGCGGCATGAATCCCCACGCTCAAGGTGAGCAAGGGGCAGCCATCAGTGTGCCAACAAACTCCGGTCAACTGAAATCAGCACCCGTGTCTGGCGTTGAAGTTCAGGCAAAAATCAGGAACCGTTACGGGGCTTCTGATGGGGGTAGGGCATAGGTTCCACCGCATCCTCGGCCCGAAATAGCCCACTTCCGGGCACAGGTCAAGCCGGTACCACCGGACCGTGCCAGCTCGACCGCGTGCCCTGCCCACGTCCGGCGAGATCCCCAGTGGTGCGGTCGGGTGCGTGGACGGCACAGGGGAAGTCTGAGACACCGCGACTCTGGCACGATGACGTCATGACGACGGCTCCGCATCCCAGGACCTTGATCACGCTGGCGCCGACCGGCGCCGAGACGGCGAAGGTGGACTTCCCGGCGCTCCCCACGACGCTGGCCGAGCTGGTGGAGACGGCGAGCCGGTGCGAGGCGGCCGGAGCCGCGATGATCCATCTGCACATCCGGGACGACGACCACCGACCCACACTCGAGACCGGGCGCCTCGCCGACGCCGTCGCGGCCGTACGAGACGGCACGTCGCTCATCGTCCAACTCTCCACAGGTGGCTCCGTACACGACCGGCTCGAAGACCGGCTGAAGGTACTCGATGCCGACCCGGACTCCTGCTCGCTCACCATGGGCACGACCAACTTCGGCGACGACGTATTCTCCAACCCGTGGCCGTTCGTGTGTGAGCTCTACCAGCTCACACAGGAGCGGGAGGTCGTGCCCGAGTTCGAGCTGTTCGACCTCGGGCACGTCGCGGCGCTGCACAGGCTGGTGGACGTCTACGGTCTTCCGTTCGGAGGTCGCGTCCACGCCGACCTCGTCATGGGGGTTCCCGGCGGGATGCCCGGTACGGCCGACGCGCTGGTCGCGGCCGTGCAGGCGCTTCCCCCCGCGGTCTCGTCCTGGTCGGCCACCGGGATCGGGCGTACGACGCTGACCGTCGCCTTTGCCGCGCTGGCCAAAGGGGGGCACCTGAGGGTCGGGATGGAGGACACGCTGACGTTCGCACGCGGTGTACCCGTCACCCACAACGTCGAGCTGGTGTCGAGGGCGGCCCGGCTGGCCGAGCTTGCCCAGCGCCCGGCCATGTCGATCGACGAGGCGCGCGAGTTGCTTGGCGTGAAGCGGCGGTGAACCCGTCGGCACGCCTTTCCCCGGCCCACCGGCCACCCAGCTAGACTCGCTGACCGTGGAAGCGTTCTTCGTCACCCTCCTTGTCGTGGTTGCGCTCCTTGTCGCGTCGTCGTCCGGCTACGTCGTCTACCGCCTTTTCCGCCGTCCGGTCTGACGACCCTCGCCCGCGGAGGTATGCCAGGCATGCCGTTCCAGATTCCGGAGAACCTGCACCCCGACCTGATGCCGGTTGCGTTTCTGCTCGGTCACTGGCACGGCGACGGGCACGGCGACTACCCCACGATCGAGAAGTTCGAGTTCGGCCAGGAGGCGGCGTTCACGCACGACGGTCGACCGTTCCTGCACTACTTCAGCCGCAGCTGGCTGGTGGACGCCGACGGTAACGAGGTGCGGCCACTGGCGCTCGAGACGGGATTCTTGCGGCCGCGCCCAGACGGGGCCGTCGAGTTCCTGCTCACCCACCCGACCGGCATCGCCGAGATCTACTACGGCACCGTCGAGGGCGCCAAGATCGAGATGGCCACCGATGCCGTCGTACGCACTCAGTCGGCGAAGGCTTACACCGCCGGGCAACGCCTGTACGGGCTGGTCGAAGGCGACCTGCTGTGGACGTTCGACATGGCGGCCGTCGGCCAGCCGATCCGGGCCCACATCTGGGCGCGCCTCAAGCGCGACTGACCAGCTTTGTGGTCGTGACCAGGTGGACCGCAAGACCCCTCGCCCTACACTGGACCGCGTGACGGATCAGCGTCGGAGCCCCTTCCTCGAGCTGCCCGGCGCCGTCGAGGCTGACGGCGCCGATGCGGGCGTGCCGGCACACTACGGC
>JBOHDU010000523.1:0-2707 GCA_050700615.1 Nocardioidaceae bacterium | reverse complement strand
AGACCATGCCGGTGTCGCGGTAGCGGCCCGCGCCGCCGAGGAACCGGTGGTCGGAGACGCCCAGCACGTTCATCGCCTCGGCGAGCTCACCGATCCGGTGCCGTCCGAGTTGGTCGTCGTGCTCGGAGGCCAGGTGCGAGAGAGTGTCGACGAGCACCTCCCCCTCCTCACCGAGGGTGCACGTGACCAACGTGACATGGGCGCCCTCGGCGACGTACTTCGCCATCGTGGCGCCGTTGTTGATCGTCTCGTCGTCGGGGTGGGCGTGGACCAGCAGCATGCGTCGGTCAGCCCGGTCGGCCGGGACAGGGGAAACCATGACGACGAGCCTACGACGCGCCGCCTCCGCCCTCGCGTCAGACACCCCTCGCAGAGCACGTGTCCGGACAGGCTTCGCTGGCCGCGCACGACCTGCGCGGTCAGCGGGGCAGGTCAACCCCGACCGGCACCACCTTGATGGCCGGACGCCGGCAGACGAGCAGGATCTCCCGCAGCTCGGCGAGGAGCTCCCGTCGCGATGAGCCGCTTCTCACGTATGCCTCCGCTTTCGCATTCGGCCGATCCGCGGGAGACTGCAACTCGTCCGGTCACCGGCAAGGAAGGCGTACTGGTCCGGCAGGACCATCCCCGATGACGCGTGCGGCGAGACCATGTGGTCTGATTCTGAGCACGTGGGCTTCGAGCGGCCCTGACCACACACCGCGTAGGAGGCGCATCGATGTCCACCGGAGTCCTGGGGCCTGGGCGGGCCCGAGTCCCCGAGAAGACACTACGACGTGACCGCTGGTGGCTCGCACCGCTCACGACCTTCGTCGTCTTCCTGGCCTTCATCGTCTACGCGACCTGGCGGGCATTCGAGGGCAGCCACTTCTACTCGGCGCCGTACCTGTCCCCGTTCTACTCGCCCTGCATGACCGACACGTGCACGTCCGGCTCGGCCGACTTCGGCCACCCGTTCTCGTTCTGGCAGCTGTCGCCGGCCCTCCTCATCCTGATCTTCCCGCTCGGCTTCCGGTTGACGTGCTACTACTACCGCAAGGCCTACTACCGGTCGTTCTGGCTGTCACCGCCCGCCTGCGCGGTCGCCGAGCCACATGGCGGATACTCCGGCGAGACGCGGTTCCCGCTCATCCTGCAGAACATCCACCGGTGGTTCTGGTACGCCGCAGTCATCGTCGTCGTGATCTTGAGCTCCGACACCGTCCTGAGCTTTCGCGACGAGCACGACAACTGGGGCCACGCCGGTCTCGGCACGCTGATCCTGCTTGTCAACGTGGTGCTGCTGTGGCTTTACACCCTGACCTGCCACTCGTGTCGGCACATCGTGGGTGGTCGGCTGCGCCACTTCTCCAAGCACCCGATCCGCTACCGCTTGTGGACGCTGGTCTCCAAGGGCAACCGGCATCACGCCCTTTTCGCCTGGCTGTCCCTGTTCTCGGTGGTGATCGCGGACTTCTACATCTACCTGCTCGCCACCAACGCCTTCACCGACCCGAGGTTCTTCTGAGCCATGACTGAGAGCATGCCGACCAGCGAAAGCGCCACCGGACGTCACCCCATGACAGGCAACGTGATGGATCCCGACGGCCCCGAGGAGCCGCACGGTTTCGAGACCCACGACTACGACGTCATCGTCATCGGCGCCGGTGGCTCCGGACTCCGAGCCGCCATCGCGGCGCACGATGCCGGTGCCAGGGTCGCCATCGTCTGCAAGTCCTTGCTCGGCAAGGCGCACACCGTCATGGCCGAGGGCGGGATCGCGGCCGCGATGGGCAACCTGTGGCCCGAGGACAACTGGCAGGTGCACTTCCGCGACACCATGCGCGGCGGCAAGATGCTCAACAACTGGCGGATGGCCCAACTGCACGCACAGGAAGCCCCCGAGCGGGTGCTCGAGCTCGAGGAGTGGGGGGCGCTCTTCGACCGCACTACGGAGGGCCTCATCTCCCAACGCGACTTCGGTGGCCACCGCTATGCCCGGCTCGCCCACGTGGGTGACCGCACCGGCCTGGAGATGATCCGCACGCTGCAGCAACGAGCCGTGGCCGTCGGGATCGATGTGTTCATGGAGTGCACGGTCACCGAGCTCCTCAAGGTCGGCGACCGCATCTCGGGAGCGTTCGGCTACTGGCGCGAGACAGGTCGCTTCATCGTCTTCAAGGCACCGAGCATCGTGCTCGCCACCGGCGGAATCGGTAAGTCCTACCAGGTGACCAGCAACTCTTGGGAGTACACCGGCGATGGGCACGCGCTGGCAATGCGGGCTGGCGCCTCACTGATCAACAGGGAGTTCGTGCAGTTCCACCCGACCGGCATGGTGTGGCCGCCCTCGGTCCGGGGCCTGTTGGTGACCGAGTCCGTCCGTGGTGACGGCGGGGTGCTGCGCAACTCCGAGGGCAAGCGGTTCATGTTCGACTACATCTCGGACTACTTCAAGGCCGAGACCGCCGACACCGAAGAGGAGGCGGACGGCTGGTACCAGGACAAGGCCAACAACCGACGACCCCCTGAGCTGCTGCCTCGCGACGAGGTCGCCCGCGCCATCAACTCCGAGATCAAGGCAGGCCGTGGCACCCCGCATGGCGGGGTCTACCTCGACATCGCGACGCGTCGTACACCGGAGTTCATCCGCCGGCGATTGCCCTCGATGTACCACCAGTTCATGGAACTCGCGGGCGTCGACATCACGCGCGAAGCAATGGAGATC
>JBOHDU010000522.1:0-3669 GCA_050700615.1 Nocardioidaceae bacterium | reverse complement strand
GTGCGGATCGACACACCCGGGGAGCTCGGCTACTTCCGGCACGGCGGGATCATGCAGTACGTCCTGCGCGACCTGCGCCAGTCATCGGTCGACTGACCACGCTCGGAGTATCGCTCAGGCCGCCCCCCGAGTACGACGCGCTGCTGCTCGCCTACACACCGCCTTCGGCGCCGCCCTCGACCTGACGATCCGTGACGTGCGGGTGACGACGCTGCAGTGATGCGGCCGTGTCAGAGTGGGCGCATGGATCTGAGAGTCTTCACCGAGCCGCAGCAGGGTGCGGCGTACGACGACCTGTTGGCTGTTGCCCGCACCACGGAGGAGGCGGGTTTCGACGGGTTCTTCCGCTCCGACCATTACCTGCCGATGGGCGTCGACGGCGCACCGGGGCCGACGGACGCCTGGACGACGCTTGCCGGGCTGGCCCGGGAGACGACGCGGATCAGGCTCGGCACGCTGGTGACGTCGGCGACGTTCCGGCTGCCGGGGCCGCTGGCGATCGTGGTCGCCCAGGTCGACCAGATGAGCGCCGGCCGGGTCGAGGTCGGCATCGGTGCGGGCTGGTTCGCCGACGAGCACGAAGCGTACGGCATCCCATTCCCGAGCGTGAGTGAGCGCTTCGACCGGCTGGAGGAGTCCCTGGAGGTGATCACCGGGCTCTGGGAGACACCGGTGGGCAAGCGCTTCGACTTCGCCGGGAAGGTGTTCACGCTGACGGCCTCGCCGGCGCTGCCCAAGCCGTTCCAGTCGCCACGGCCGCCCGTGATCGTCGGGGGCGGCGGCCGCCGGCGTACGCCGGGCCTCGCGGTGCGCTTCGCCGACGAGTTCAACATGCCGTTCGCCTCGATCGAGGAGACTCGGGTGCAGTTCGGCCGGGTTCGCGACGCGTGCCGGGAGACTGGGCGCGACCCGGCCTCGCTGGTGTACTCAAACGCGCTGGTGCTCTGCTGCGGTGCGACCGAGGCTGAGCTCGAGCGACGGGCGCGTGCCATCGGACGCGAGGTCGCAGAGCTGCGCGAGAACGGGCTGGCCGGCTCGCCCGACGAGGTGGTCGACAAGATCGGGCAGTACGCAGCGGTCGGAATGCAGCGCGTCTACCTACAGACCCTCGACCTTGCCGACCTCGACCACCTCGAGCTCGTCGCCGCCAAGGTGATGCCGCAACTCTGACCGACCGTCGTCCGCCCACCCTTGTCGACGCTCTGGCCGCGGCTCGGCCCAGCCCCGCGCCAGCATCGACGACGTCGACGTAGTGAGGCGCCGGCAGGGCGCCGCAGGCCGGAGCCGGTCAGGTGGCAGACACACCACTGGGGTTGGGGAGGACGGCGGCGAGACGTTTGGCGTACGACGCTGCTTCGACGTCGTCGGCATACCTGGTGCGTGGCCAGAAGAACCCGCGCAGCCCGTCGCCCTTCGTGCGGGGGACGACGTGGACGTGCAGATGCGGCACCGACTGGCTGACGACGTTGTTGGTCGCGACGAAGGACCCCTGCGCGCCGAGGCCCTCGCGCATCGCCGTCGCGAGCTGCTGCACGGTGCCGAAGTACGACGTCATCAGCCCGGAGGGCAGGTCCTCGAACGAGCCGAAGTGGTCGCGGGGCACGACCAGCGTATGGCCCTTGAAGACCGGGCGGCTGTCGAGGAACGCAACCGTCTCGGGCGTCTCGAAGACACGCTGGGCGGCGAACTCCCCGGCGACGATCTGACAGAACAGGCAGTCGGGATCCTTCATGCACATCATGATCGCCGATCGTGGCGAGGCTCGTCGTACGACCGCAAGCCCGCGCGCCTTTCCCAAGCTCCGGGCGGCCCGGGGATCCCGACGCGCACCACTAGAGTTGGCTCGTGACTGCACCTGTCGAGACCTCCCTGTGCGGGATCCTGGAGGAGACCGGCGACGCCTTCTTGCGCTGGTCCGTTACCAGCAGTGAGGTCCTGGGCGCCTGGCGGGCAGGTTCGGATGCCGTGCTGATCCGCAACTCCGCGACCCGGCACCTGCGCCGCGGGCCTAGCCTGATCGGGATCGGCCCCGGAGGCGACCAGCTGGCCGAGCTCGCGCGCACGGCCGCGGCGCAATGCCGGGTAACGCCGCGAGGCGTCACGGTGTGTGCGTCGGCGTACGACGGGCTGCCGTTGGACTGGGGGCTGAGGGTTCGGGGACGCTGGGACTACATGGTCGCCGAGGTCGCGCCGGCTGTCGCGCCCGAGCATCAGGTGGTGAGGATCGACGCCGGGTCGGAGGTGGATGCGCTGCTCGACCTGGCGAACCCCGACGCCCATGCCAGACCGGGTGACGCCGACATCGCCTACTGGCTCGGCGTGCGCGACCAGGCAGGGCTGGCCTGTGTCGGTGCGCTGGCGGTGACCGCCAACGGCGGCGCCCACCTACGGGCGATCTCGACGCGCCCGCAGGCGCGCGGCCGTGGCCTCGGTTCTGCAGTGAGTGCCGAGCTGACCCGCCGGGGTCTCAACGAGATCTCGCCGCAGGTCACGCTGGGCGTGTACTCCGACAACGCTGGAGCAATCCGGGTGTACGAGCGGCTCGGCTACCGGCGGGTGCACCGCTTCGTGTCCGCCGCTGTCGGCTGAGACCTTCCGCAGTTGGCCGGCTTCGCCCGCAGTCAGCAGTCTCCGCAGCCCGATCGAATATATGTTCGAATGAGTGCTAGGGTTGGCGTGTGCACGAGGCCACGATCTACTGTCCACCCGGGTGGCCCGAGCCGGTGCGTCCTCCGGGAGCTCCCCGCTGGGAGGACACCGCGATCGCCTGGCTGCTCGACCAGTGTCCGCCCGATTACCGCCTCTATGACGGCCTGCGGCGGCACCCGGTCGTGCTCGCCAGGTTCGCCTCCCTGCACAACGATGCCTGTATCGAGGCCGCACAGCGAGGCATCTCCGAGGCGCGCACCGTGCTCCGCGACGTCTTGCCGACCGAGTCCGTCGAGGGCGCCGTCGCCATGTGGGAGCGTGAGGGCGCCCGCCTGCTCAAGGTTCGTCGGGCGGTCAGCCTCGTCGAGGAGGCGTTCCGGGGCCGCCGCTTCCGGGCGCGACTGTGACCGGCATCGGCGGCGAGTCCGCGAAAGGTCGGCGCTGAGGACCCGCCGCGCGTGTTGGGATCGGTGGCTCGAGGGCGAGGGCGCCACCAGGCGGAGACCAGTGCTGACTCCGGGTGCGACGCCGCGGCACACCGGGTCGGGTTGACCGGCAAAGTGCCCTGCTCAGGCATAGCATGCAGGGGAGGCGCGTGGTCTCGGAGTCACGCCGTTTGCGGTGCCGATCTGCCGGGTGTGAGGACACAGAACGCACCGCGCTCGTCGTGCCGACGAGCGCGGAGCACGATGTCGTTGAGGACCGGTACCTCCTTTACACTCGAAGGGTTGCCCGCGGCGGCGTCACGACGGAGTCGGACCCGAGGGCACGCGGACGCGACAAGAAAGGTGGCTCGATGGCGTTGCTGGAGTCGATCACCGAGCCGGGCGATCTTCGCAAGCTCGACGACAAGCAGTTGATGGAGCTGGCGGCGGAGATCCGCGCCTTCCTCGTCGACAAGGTCTCCAAGACCGGTGGCCATCTCGGCCCCAACCTCGGCGTCGTCGAGCTGACAATCGCACTCCACCGCGTGTTCGAGTCCCCGATCGACCGCATCGTCTTCGACACCGGCCACCAGGC
>JBOHDU010000521.1:0-6001 GCA_050700615.1 Nocardioidaceae bacterium | reverse complement strand
TTGCTGACGCGGGGGTCGATGGACCTGGGGGAGAGCCAAGGCGGGCTACCCCCCGACCATGTAGTCGAGGACATCGACACGATCATGCGGGCGACCGCCGACGCGATCGACGCCTACCACGACCCGTCACCTGACTCCATGCTCCGCGTCGGAGTGGCCCCGTGCTCGCCGTTCTCGGTCACCGGCGATCTGCTCAAGCAGGCGGCGGCGCTGGCCCGCGACAGAGGAGTTCGGCTGCACACACACCTGGCCGAGACGCTCGACGAGGCCGACTTCTGCGCCCAGACGTTCGGTGCCAGCCCGGTGCAGTACGTCGAGTCACTCGGGTGGCTCGGCCGTGACGTCTGGTTGGCTCACGGCGTGCACTTCGACGACGCAGACATCACCACGCTGGCCGCCAGTGGCACCGGCGTCGCGCACTGCCCGTCATCGAACGCCCGGCTCGGGGCGGGTATCTGCCGCACCCAAGACCTGCGGAGGGCGGGTGTCCCCGTCGGTCTCGGCGTCGACGGTGCCGCGTCCAACGAGGCGTCGTCGGTGCTCGAGGAGGTGCGGCACTCGCTGCTGTTCGCCCGGGCGACCGCGGGGCCTCAGGCGCTGTCGGTCCGCGACGCGCTGGAACTGGCAACGATCGGCGGTGCGCGGCTGCTGGGCTGGGAGACGGAGATCGGATCGCTGGAGCCGGGCAAGCTTGCCGACATCGCGCTGTGGAGGCTCGACACGCTGCCGCACGCGGGCATTGTCGACCCGGTGGCTGCGCTTGTGCTCGGCGGGCCGCCCCCACTCGAGCTGCTGCTCGTGCAGGGTGCGCCGGTCGTGGAGCACGACCACCTGGTCAACCTCGACGAGGACGCCGTCGCGCGCGCGGTCGGCACCGCGGGTGCCACCCTGTTGTCGAGAGCTGGAGTCACGGCGTGATGACACGAGATGACCTGGGGGGAATCATGGCCGCCACGCAGGCACCGACACAGGCACCGACCGAGGCACCGGTCAAGGATCCTGCTGGCCCTCGGACCGATGAGGGCGGCACCGGTCCGGGCGGCGTCGGCGCGAGCGCCCAGCGGCCGGACGGCATCTTGAAGGTCACCGGTGAGTTAGCCTACGGCAGCGACCTCTGGATGGACGACATGCTGTGGGGCGTCACCCTTCGCAGCCCGCATCCGTACGCGCGGATCAGGTCGATCGACATCAGCAAGGCGCTGGCAACTGGTGGGGTGTTCGCCGTCCTCACCCACGAGGACGTCCCCGGTGCCAACGTGTTCGGCCTCGAACACTCCGATCAGCCGGTGCTCGCCGAGGGCTATGTGCGCTACCAAGGCGAGCCGGTCGCTCTGGTCGCAGCCGACCATCCTGAGATCGCCCGGCAGGCCGCCAAGAAGATCGTCGTCGACTACGAGGTGTTCGCGCCCGTGGTCGACGCGAAGGTGGCGATCGGGCATGCGCCGTGGCACCCGGCCGAGGGGGTGGTCGACAGCGGCGTCGATGGCAGTGCGCCGGCACTGCACGAGCGAGGCAACCTGCTGAGGCACCTCAAGCTGCGCAAGGGCGATCCCGAAGCGACCGCCGAGGTCGTCGTCACCGGTGACTACGAGGTCGGCATGCAGGATCAGGCCTTTCTCGGGCCAGAGTCGGGGCTCGCGGTGCCCGACGGAGAGGGCGGCGTCGACCTCTACGTCGCCACCCAGTGGCTGCATGCCGACCAGCGGCAAGTGTGCGCGGCGCTTGGATTGCCGCCTGAGCGCGTGCGCCTTACACTGGCCGGCGTCGGCGGCGCGTTCGGCGGGCGCGAAGACCTGTCGATGCACGTGCACGGCTGCATGTTGGCGTTGCATACCGGCAAGCCGATCAAGATGTCGTACAACCGCGAAGAGTCGTTCTTCGGTCACGTCCATCGGCACCCGGCGACCATGCACTACGAGTACGGCGCCACCCGCCAGGGCAAGCTGGTCTATGCCCGGGTCGAGATCTACCTTGACGGCGGCGCGTATGCCTCCAGCACGGCTGCGGTCGTCGGCAACGCGGGGACCATGGGCCTCGGCCCCTATGTGATCCCCAACGTCCGCCTCGACTGCTACGGCACCTACACCAACAACCCCCCCTGCGGTGCCATGCGGGGGTTCGGTTCGGTGCAGACCGCGTTTGCCTACGAGGCGCAGATGGACAAGCTTGCCGCGCACCTCGGCATCGACCCGGTCGATGTCCGCAAGATCAACGCCATGCACGAGGGCTCCGAGACGCCGACGGGCCAGATCATCGACAGTGCGGCGCCTGTTGCCGAGCTATTGGATCGGCTGACGGTGCTGCCACTGCCAAAGTCGGAGCCCGGCCCACGCGACCTGAGGACGCTGCCTGGAGGGGTGTCCAACACCACGCACGGCGAGGGGGTCAGAAGGGGTGTGGGCTACGCCGTCGCATACAAGAACGTTGCATTCTCGGAGGGCTTCGACGACTACTCGACGGCGAGGGTTCGGCTCGAGATCATCGCCGGCAACCCTGTCGTTACCGTGCATACCGCGGCCGCGGAGGTCGGGCAGGGGCTCGTCACGGTGGAGCAGCAGATCTGCCGTACCGAGCTCGGCGTCGACATGGTGGTCGTCCATCCCAAGGACACCCAGGTCGGGTCGGGCGGCTCCACCTCCGCGTCGCGCCAGACCTACGTCACGGGTGGCGCGGTGCAGCACGTCTGCGCCAAGGTTCGCGACCGGGTGTTCGACCTGGTTCACGGTTCGATGGGGCGCACGTTCGCTGACCTCCGGCTCGAGGGCGGCAAAGTCGTCTCCGCCTCCGAGGGCGCGGTTGCCTCACTCACAGACCTGCTGGAGCACCGCGTCATCGAGGAGACCGACGAGTGGCGGCACCGCCGAACCCAGCCGATCGACCCCGAGACCGGGCAGGGTTTCGCGCACGTCCAGTATGCATTCGCTGCGCATCGTGCCGTCGTCGACGTGGACGTGGAGCTGGGGCTCGTCAAGGTGGTCGAGCTGGCGTGCACCCAAGATGTCGGCAAGGCGATCAACCCCGATGCGGTCATCGGTCAGATCCAGGGCGGCAGTGTGCAGGGGATGGGCCTCGCCGTGATGGAAGAGATCCAGATCCGCGACGGCAAGATCACCAACCCGTCGTTCACCGACTACCTGATCCCGACGATCCTCGACACGCCGCCGATGCCGATCCAGGTGCTCGAGTACGCGGACCCCAACGCTCCGTACGGCCTGCGAGGCGTCGGTGAGGCACCCACCATCTCGTCCGGCCCGGCCGTGGTCGCCGCGATCCGCGCAGCATGTGGGATCGACCTCAACCGGGTGCCGGTGCGCCCGGAGCACATCACCGGGTCCTGAGCAGCGCCACACCGCTTCGGAGACCAGTCGCCCGGTGAGACCTGGGACGATGGGATCCATGACTGACGTGAAGCCCGTCAAGACGTGGCTGACGGACATGGATGGCGTGCTTGTTCATGAGGACAAGGCGATCCCCGGTGCGGCCGAGTTCGTCGAGGCGCTGCGCCGCTCGGGCCTGGCCTTTCTGGTCCTCACCAACAACTCGATCTTCACTCCCCGAGATCTTCGGGCCCGGCTGCGCGCTACCGGCATCGAGGTGCCCGAGGAGGCGATCTGGACGTCGGCGCTGGCCACCGCCCAGTTCCTCGACCTGCAACGCCCAGGCGGCACGGCCTACGCGATCGGAGAGGCGGGGCTGACCACGGCGTTGCACGAGGTCGGCTACGTGTTGACCGACCGGGCACCTGACTACGTCGTACTCGGCGAGACTCGCAACCTCTCGTTCGAGGCGATCACCACCGGCATCCGGCTCATCGGGGACGGCGCCCGCTTCATCGCGACCAACCCCGACTCGACCGGTCCTTCCGAGCACGGGCCGCTGCCCGCAACCGGCTCGGTCGCAGCGCTCATCACGAAGGCGACCAAGGTGGACCCCTACTTCATCGGCAAGCCCAACCCGCTGATGATGCGCAGCGCACTCAACCGGATCGAGGCACATTCCGAGACGACTGTGATGGTGGGCGACCGGATGGACACCGATGTGATCGCTGGCCTCGAGGCGGGTCTTCGTACGGTGCTGGTGCTCAGCGGGTCGACTCAGGGACATCAGGTCGACCGGTTCCCCTACCAGGCGACGCGTGTCGTCGACTCTGTCGCGGACCTCGTCGACATGGTCGAGAGCCTCAGCGTGGGGCAGGTCGGTCGGGCCGTTGCCGGCTCGGCGCCCGAGTAGCCTGCTCGCGATCTTGCCGAGCCCATCAACTCCTGGTGGCGTCATGGCCGCAACACAGCCGTCAGCACCGGACTGGGAGGCCGGTCGTCGACATCAGCGCAGATGTCGACCGGGAAAGCGCCGAATACCCCTAGCTTGATGGCGGTTTGAATTGCAGTACTAAGCGTTACGAAGCGATCACCATCGGTGATTCTATGGCGGCTCAATTGGCCGGATCGCGGCTTGGATCGGCCGCTGCGGCTCACATCGCTGGGGCCGATCGATTGCCAGTCGCTCTAGAAACGTCGAGTCTCAGAAGCCCTTGTTTCATGGGGTTCCTGGCGGATCTCGTCGGATCTGCCTCCGCCGCTGAGACCGCTTCGGCGTTAGTTGCTGCGAGGGTTTGAGCTCCGGAAACCGTTGCCCCATTTGAATTTTGCGCGTGCTGCCCGAACGGATGATCCTCACGCCTCCCTTTCGGACAGACATCTCGCACGGGCCGGCGATTCGGCACCTGCGGGCCGCTGCCGCATTCACAATTGGCTTTCTCAGGGATCCGATGGGCGCGCCCCCCACTGGTGAAAACAAGCGAAACGTGGAGGCTCATCGTGTTGAAAAGACCATCCCTTCGGAGCGGGCGCGGCCTCGCGCTGGTAGGTGCGGCTGCGCTGCTGGCCACGCTGCTCCCGGCGGCGTACAGTACGGCGCTGGCCAAGCCGCTGGCCAAGCCCGGCAGAGTGACCGGCCTGGTCCTGTCGGCGACCAAGCCCGGCAGCTCGTACGACGTCAGCGCCGGGTGGAATGCGGCGACGCGTGCGACGAAGTACCAGGTCACCCTGGCTGATGCGGCCGGCACGCTCGACCGGGAGACGGTCACGACGACCTCGTTCACCGCGCCGGCGGTGGCCGCCGTCAGCGCGAGGGTCACGCTCTCCGTGACTCCCTTCAACGGAACTCGTCGTGGCCGGGCTACCAGTCAGTCCCTCGTGTTGCCGGACCTGACCGCGCCGACCGCAACGTACACGCTCACGCCTCAGGACTCACCCGACGGTAACGTCACGGTCAACGTGAGCGCGCTGAGCGACGACCTGTCCCAGGCGGCCAACATCACCCAGACAGTCGACTGGGGCGACAGCACGCCCACCAGCTCGGGCAACGGTCTCGTCACGTCGTTCGCGCACGCCTACGGACCGACGCAGGCGGTGTACCACCCGGTCGTCACGGTGACCGACCAGGCCGGGAACTCCCGGGCTTACACGCTCACCTCGGTGGTCGCAGACACCACCCCCCCGACCGGCACGTTCACGGTATCGCCGCCCAAGGCGTGGGCGAAGTGGACCAGGGTCACGGTGACGCAGACCGCGCTCGACGACAACGTCAGCGACCAGGCCAACATCTCGCGTGTCGTCCTCTGGGCCGACGGGACGACACAGCCGTGGACGACGGGCACGACCCTGACCCACGTCTACAAGGCCGGCGGTACCTTCGCGCCCGTCGTGACGATCACGGACCAGGCTGGCAACGCGGCGCAGATCTCCACCGCCGCGGTGGCGGTCAGGGTCGACTCGGTGGCGCCGTGGACCCGATCCACGCCGCCGAAGCACGCCGTGCGATCGGTGCGGAGCTGGACGACGCTGAGGGGCCGCGCACGTGACGCGGGCACCGGGGTTCGCGTCGTGCGCGTTCGGGCCATCGAGAAGCGCGGCTCTGTCTGGTACTCCTACCGGCCGCTCAGGAGGGTCTGGGTGCGGGGCGGTAGAACCCGTGACATCGCGTGGAAGCGCTCGAGAAT
>JBOHDU010000520.1:0-2397 GCA_050700615.1 Nocardioidaceae bacterium | reverse complement strand
CTGTTGCCGACAATCCCGGCGCCGATCACCACGACTCGAGCGCTCGTCGGAGCGATAGCCATCAGACCCTCCATCCTTGTTGCGAATAGTGCAACTTCGCGTCGCCATACGAAACACTGTGTCGATCTTGACTCTCCGTCGCGGGTGCTGTCAACCTCACTGCCCAGCCAGCGCCCGCGTCTCTGCCGCGGGCGCTGCCAGCCTCCATTTCGCCGCCATCGTCCCCTTTCGGCGTTGGCGCCCGCTTCCTACCCGGAAAATCGCCGGTCCGGATCGGATCCAGAAGGGTCGGGAGGTGGTAAGGCTGATCTGACGAACGTCATTCGTCACCGTTGCGCAGGAGGCAACTATGCACATCATGTTCGAGAGTTCGACGTTCCTTCCCTTCGCCCTCGGATTCTTCGGCCTCGGGACCGGCTATCTGATCTACGGGCCGCAGGAGCTGTTCGGCTGGCCGAAGCGAGACGAGGCGGTCGACCGCTCCACCGGAGTCTGGGGGATCTGGATGCCTGGGCTTTGCCAGTTCCTCACCGGCATGTATCTCTTCGTCGGCATGACCTGGTTCCAGGTGTTCACCGCTCCGCCGGTCTACATGGCGGCCCTCGCATTCTCGGCTTACGGCATCCACTGGTTCGCGATCGGCTACAACCGCTACCAGCGCAGCGACCCCCGGCCCAACGCCGGCATGTGCGTGGCGTTCACGGTGATCTCGGTGCTGGGGCTTGTCGTGTTCTTCAAGGCCAGCAACTGGCCGGTCGGGCTGCTGTTCTGCGGCCTGACGGCGATCTACGTCAGCGACTTCTTCGCCAGCATCAAGGTTCCCCTGGGCGAGAAGATGCTCGGGTTCTTCCACCTGCTCACCGGAGCATGGCTGATGTACCTCACGTTCGCGGCCGGCCTCAACTTCGCCTCCGGGATGAGCCTCCCGCTCTAAGGCTTGGGTCCGTGGATGGGCGCCGCGCAGGAGGCGACCCCTCCACGGATCCGGACTCAACGTGTGTCCACGGACCCAGGGTGAGAGACACGTTGCCGGCCCCGCTCTACCTGCGGTTGGCGCCGGCGGGGTCAGAGCGGGCGGTCGGGCCGACACGACGACGCTGAACGACGGTTTGACATCGGATTGGCCGCTCTCCATGCTCAGTATCGTGAGCATCGTGGAGGCGGCGAGCCGGCTCGGGTGGTCGACGTTCTGGACGCGCAACAGGGTGCTCGCGCTCACTATCGTGGTCGTTGCCGGTATCGCGGCCTACGACCACGCGCTGTGGAGCATGGTGGACCTCCAGGTCTACGAGCACGGAGCTGCGGAGCTGCTGACCGGCGGCGGACTCTATGCCACGGGTCCTGGCCTCCCATTCACCTACCCGCCGTTCGCCGCCTGGGTCTTCTCACCGCTCGTGATGCTCGGTCCGGTTTGCTCGATTGCGTGCATGATCGTGGTCTCACTGCTCTGTTACGCGTGCTTCTCGTGGGTCTGCGCTCGCCAGCTCGGGCTCGAGTCGTCCCGGTGGTTGATCCTCGCGCTCCTGGGTCTCATCTTCGAACCGGTTCTCCACACCATCGGACTGGGGCAGGTCAACCTGGTCCTGGCAGCGATGATCGTCGTCGACTGCCTCGTGCTGCCGCCGAAGTACCGCGGCTATCTGCTTGGCATAGCGGTGGGGATCAAGCTGACGCCGGCAGTCTTCGTTCTCTACTTCCTCCTGCGGCGCGACTTCGCAGCGATCCGGCGATGTGCTGTGTCGCTCTTGGCTACTGTGCTCCTGGGTTGGGTGGTCGACCCGGCCGACTCCGTGCTGTTCTGGGGCAAGCTCTTCTACAACCCGGGTCACGTCGGGCGGGTGGGCTACCCCTACAACCAGGGCATCTATGGCATGTTGGCTCGTCTTGGCGACACGGCTCATCCGTCGATGTTGTTCTTCGCCGGGCTGGTCGTGCTGACCCTCGCCTTCACGGTGGTCGCCGCGCGCCGTCAGGTGCGGGGGGGCCACGACCTGGCGGCGCTGCTGTGCGTCGCCGTGTGCGGGCTGCTGCTCTCACCGATCTCCTGGACACACCACTGGGTCTGGCTGGTGCCGGCCACGTGGGTGCTCGCACTCAACCGGCGATGGGGCGGTGCGGCCCTCCTCGCCGGCGTTGCGATCGTGGAGCCGCTGCGCTACGTACCCACGCCGAAGTTCCTCCCGCACCTGCACGACACCTGGTGGCAGAGCCTCGTCTCCTTGAGCTACACCGCTGCCGGGGCATGCTTCCTCGGGCTGATGCTGACGGTGGGACCGGTAAGTCGGGAGCTCGGGAAACACCAGGCGGGCCGGGCTCCTCTGCACGAGCGGCCGGCGAGGTACGGCTACACAGCCTCGTCGTACGCGTCCTGCCGCTGACGCCGCCCCCGTCGGAGTT
>JBOHDU010000519.1:0-3787 GCA_050700615.1 Nocardioidaceae bacterium | reverse complement strand
GCCCACCACTTACGGGAGGGGAGCCGGTCAGGCTGACTTCTTGGCCTTCGAGCGGCCACCACGGGCCGCACGGGAGGCGCTACGACGGTGCAGGTGCGCCGGACCGATCGCGCCGCTGCGGAGCAGCTCGAGTCGCTCCGACAGGATGTCTTCAAGCTCGGGGATCGAGCGACGCTCGAGGAGCATGTCCCAGTGCGTCCGGGCCGGCTTCTCCGCCTTCGCCTCGGGCTCGGAGCCGTCGCGCTGCCGGGAGACCGCTCCGCAGCGCGGGCATTCCCACGTGAACGGGATCTCAGCGTCTTCGGACATCGGGATCTCGAACGAGTGGCCGTTGGGGCAGTCGTACTCGACGCGCTGGCGGGGCGCGAACTCGATACCGCTCTCGTCCTCGAAACTCGTCGCACCAAGGCGCGATCCTCGTAACGTAGCTCGCTCTGACATGTGCTCTCCCCGATGTAGTAGAAGATCCCCGTCGGCTCTGGAGACGTCTCGAACTCACAATCATGACGGAACTCGAGCCCTCATGTTCGCCAACGTGTGTCCGCGATCGATGATTCCCGGTCGACCTGAGATTCGGCTGAGACCTCGTTGTCCCACTGCACCCCGTCGATACCCTCTCCTACCAGTTTCAATCGGGGTCGTCACGTCTTGGCCCGGCGAGTCTCGTTGTGCGCGCGACCGGCCTGCTGCCAGGCTGGCCTTGCGAACGCTCCGGCCAGGAGTGTCCTCAGGACACTCCTACCTTCTGTTAGACGAGGACCGGCGGCTGGTTTCCGGCCTCGACGATCCCGCGTCGGGCGTCCACTCGACTCATCAGCACGAGGCCGATGAGGAAGAACGCGATCAACGCGACGATGGCCGGCCGGTACGACCCGGTCAGCTGGTGCACGAGAGCGAACACCAGCGTCCCAAGCCAGCTGGTGCCACGTTCACACGCCTGGTACAGGCTGAAGTACTCGGCCTCGCGGCCCCTCGGGATGAGCTGACTGTAGAGCGATCGAGACAGGGCTTGGGTCCCGCCGAGCACCATCCCGATGAGTACCGCCACGGCAAGGAACGGCAAGATCCGATCTCGGGGCAGAAAGTACGCGATGACCACGATGAGAACCCACGTCATCAGGCCGCCCAGGATCGTCGCCCGGCTTCCGTAGACCCCCGCAATGCGTCCGAAGAGGAGCGCCCCCAAGAATGCCACGAACTGGACGAGCAAGATCGTGGCGATGAGTACCTCGACCTCGAATCCGAGCTGCTTCTCCCCGTAGGTCGACGCCGCGGCGACCACCGTCTGGATCCCGTCGTTGAAGAACAGGTAGGCGACCAGGAACAGCAGCGTTACGGGGTAGGACCTCAGGTGCCTCAGCGTCGCCGCGAGCTGCCCGAAGCTCTGGCCGACGACCCCGCCGGCCGCCGGCTCCCTGTCCACCGGTTGCCGGTTGCGGAGTCTGAGGTAGGGGATGAGGGTGAACCCGGCCCACCACAGCGCAGCACTGAGCAGGCACCAGCGGACCGCCATCCCCTTGCTGAGACCCAGCGAGCCGTGCAAGGTGACGACGGCCAGGTTCACGGCGAGCAGCAGCCCGCCGCCGAGGTAGCCCAGCGCCCAACCGCGCGAGGACACGTGGTCGCGCTCGTCGGGAAGGGCGACCTCGCAGAGGATGGCGTCATAGACGACGAGACTGGCACCCAGACAGATGTTCGCCCCGAACAGCATCGCCGCGCCGAGCTGCCAGTCGCTGCCGGTCACCAAGAACATTGCCGCGGCGAAGAGACTCCCGAGCCAGCCGAAGCCAGCCATGATCCGCTTCTTGCGTGGTGAACGGTCGGCTAGGGCTCCGACGACCGGAAGCAGCACGGCGGAGGCGATCGTCGACAGCGTGACCAGGTAGAAGACGAGCGAGCCTGACGAGACATCGAGGCCAACCACGGACAGGTTCGTGTGGCACGGGTGGGCGTCTGTTCCCGGCGCCCCGCAGGCCGCCGTCTCGGCCACCGATATGAGGTACGGCGAGAACAGCACGGTGGCGGTCGTGGTGACGTAGCCCGCGGTGGCCCAGTCGTAGAAGTACCAGGCGCGCCGCTCCCGCAGTCGGTCCAGGTCCGAGAGCGGTCCGGCCGTGGCGGAACTGTCGGGCTCGGACATCCGTCAACCGCCCCACACACCGCGCGCCTCATAGACGTCCTTCAGGACGTCGGTCCGATCGGTCATGATCGCGTCGACACCGAGGTCGAGCAGCCGGTGCATCTCCTCTGGCTCGTCGATGGTCCAGACCTGCACGACTCGACCGAGCCGGTGTGCGCGGTCGACGAATCCGGGTGTCACGACCTCGATCCGGCCTGCTCTGATGGGCACTTGGGCGGCCTGCCCTGCACGTCGGAGCACGCCGTGGCGCAGCCGGGTCGACGGCGCGTAGCGGAGGGCAGCGACCTCCCAGGTCGCGAGGCAGGACGCCACGCGCGGGCCGAGGAGCCGGCGTAGTCGGTGCAGCCGGCGCGGCGAGAACGACGCCACGCACACGCGGTCCCATGCCCGCTCCTCCTGGATCACACGGGCCAGCGGCTTCAACGCCCCGACGGACTTGGCGTCGACGTTCAGGTGTAGCTCGGGCCAGGTCGCGAGCACGTCACGGAGCCGGGGGATCGGCACCCGGCCGGCGATCCGCGCGTTGCGGACCTCGTCGTAGCCAAGCTCGGCGATCGTGCCGGAGCGGTCGGTCGACCGGTCCAGCGTGCGGTCATGGAAGGCGAGGAGCTCGCCGTCTGCGGTTGCGTGCACATCGGTCTCGATGTAGCGGTAGCCGAGCGCGATGGCTGACTCGAATGCGATCATCGAGTTCTCCAGCCCGACGTTCGACCCGGTCAGGGCACCCCCGCGGTGGGCGAACGCGATAGGGAGCCCACCGTTGTCGAAGTACGGGTATCCGGCAGCGCTGCGATTCGGCCCTGTCACACCGAGCAGTATGTCCGCGTCGGCGGCGCCGCGCCCGGCCGACCACGCGATGTCCTGTCTTTCGCGAGCGCCGCAGGCCCCTGTGTCCGGCGTGGCCGGTGTCCGGCCGGGGTTCCCTGCCGATCGGCTGCACCACGTACTAACGTGGGTTCATGGACCCGATGACGTGCCCGGAATGTGGTTCCGAGATGACTCCGCATGACCGCGGCGGCGTGACCGTAGCCCAGTGCACTTCGTGTTCGGGCGTGTTCCTCCGCAGGATCGACCTGGGGATCCTGATCGAGAACGAGAACGAGTGGCACGTCTCATCCGGCCCCACCACCCAGCCCATCCCTCGCATCACCCCGGGGATGTCGCCGCCGCCGACCTTCATCACGGCGCAGGAGGCGCGCTCCTACATCGACGCGCTGTTCGGGTAGGGCAGGTTCGGCTCAACCGGCCGGCTCGTACGACAGCTGGCCTCGGCGGTCAGATGTCGCGGAAGGTCTCGATATGGGCACCGAGGGCGTTGAGCCGATCAGCGAGATCCTCGTAGCCGCGGTTGATCACATACACGTTACGCAGCACCGACGTGCCCTTGGCGGCCATCATGGCCAGCAGGATGACGACGGCGGGACGCAGCGCCGGTGGGCACATGAGCTCGGCCGCCGACCAGTGGGTCGGCCCCTCGACGAGGACCCGGTGCGGGTCGAGCAGGGTCACGCTGGCACCCAGCTTGTTGAGCTCGGTGAGGTAGACAGCTCGGTTCTCATAGACCCAGTCGTGGATCATCGTCTGCCCCTCTGCCACCGCCGCGATGACCGCGAAAATCAGAGCCTCGGACGATCCGGCGCAGCTCGG
>JBOHDU010000518.1:0-3068 GCA_050700615.1 Nocardioidaceae bacterium | reverse complement strand
GGCCGGCATCACCGTGAGCGTGGGCGCCCACGGCAACGACTATCGCTCGACGCTGGAGCTGCTGAGCCGACGGGCCAACGCAGTGGCGCAGCAGCTGGCGAGCTTCGAGTCGGGTATCGAGCGCACCGAGACCGCGCGGCTCAACGTCTATCCGGAGTTCGACCAGAAGAAGACCGAGAAGGTTCGCCATTACATCGGCTACACGACAACCTCCGTGAGCGTGCACGACTTCTCGGTGCTGTCCGACCTGGTCGTCTCCACGAGCAGCATCGACCTGGTCACGATCAACGGCCCGTGGTGGCGGCTTCGCACCGACAGCGACGTCTACCGGAGGGCCCGACTGGCGGCGGCCGACGACGCGCTGCGCCGAGCGCGGGACTACGCGGCCGCGTTCGGCGCCCGGATCACCGGTCTGATCGAGATCGCTGACGAGGGGATGGCCCAGCAGGATCGACGACCGATGAACATGGCGATGGCCGGGGCGACGCGCGCGGATGAGGGCCTGTCGTTCGACTTCCAGCCGCAGGTGCAGCGCGTCGGTGGTGGGGTAGAGGCTCGGTTCACGCTCAGCGAGCCGGAGTTTCCCCACGAGTGAGCGGGCGGTCGACCCCAACCGCCGTACCACCAGCGCTCACAGCCTGAGCCCAGTCAGTGGGCTCGTCGTCGCGGTCGGTGACCTGGTCGAGGACGTCGTCGTCTGGACCTCGGCGCCGGTGTCTCACGCGACCGACAATCCCGCTATCGTGCATCGCACGCGCGGGGGCAGCGCCGCCAACGTCGCAGCGTTCGCCGCACTGAGTGGTCCGGCCCGCTTCGTCGGCCGGGTCGGGGACGACCCTTTGGGGCGGGCTCTTGTGGAGGAGCTCGTACAGGCAGGGGTCGAGCCACGAGTCCAGGTTGCCGGCCGAACCGGCTCGATCGTGATCCTGGTCGATGAGCACGGTGAGCGGACGATGTTCCCCGACCGTGGTGCCGCAGCCGAGCTGGCAGAGGTTCCGGCCGACTGGGTCGACGGTGCCGGGGTGATACATGCGCCGGCGTACGTGTTCGTCGGCACCGCTTCGCGGAGCGCAGCGATCCAGCTGCTGGCGGTCGCCAGGAGGCAAGGTGCGCTGCTCAGCATCGACGCCGCTTCGGTGGGTGCCCTGCACGAGGTCGGCAAGCGGGCGTTTCTGGCTCTGCTGGCCGGGATCGGACCGGACCTGCTGTTCGCGAACGCCGCTGAGGCGGCCTTGCTCGGCCTGCCCGAGAGACGACCGGATGTCAGCACCGTCGTGGTCAAGGACGGGGCCAGGCCGGTGCACGTCACGGCGCCGAACGGGGTCACCACGGTGGTCGAGGTGGCGCCGGTGGGCACCGTGCGTGACACCACCGGCGCCGGCGATGCGTTCGCCGCGGGTTATCTTCGGGCAGTGCTTGCCGAGGCCGACGCCGTCGCAGCGGTGCATGCGGGCAGCCGGCTGGCCGGGTCCGTGCTTGTCCGGCCCGGTGCGGCAGCGGGTCCGTGGCCTCCGAGCCGGCGGCAACCTACCAGCAAGGAAGGTGACGGACGTGGCTGACAGGGACCTCGCCGACCGCGGGATCGACGTCGACAGGGCGGTGTCGGACGCCCTGAGCGAGCATCGTCCGGTCGTGGCTCTCGAGTCGACGATCTTCTCCCAGCTTGGTCTGCCGCCGCCTGCGAACGCAGCTGCGCTCGGCCGGTGCAAGGCGGCGATCGAGAGCTCCGGCGCGATGCCAGCGGTCACCGCGATCGTGGATGGGCGAGCACGGGTAGGTCTCGACCCGGAGGGCGAACAGCGATTGCTGGCCGGGGTCCGCAAGGTGGCCGAGCGCGACGTGGCGGTCGCGATCGCGCAGTCGTGGGGTGTCGGGGTGACCACCGTATCGGCGTCGGTGGCGCTGGCCCACGCGGCGGGGATCGAGGTGTTCGCGACCGGTGGGATCGGCGGCGTACACCGCGGCGCAGAGCTCACTGGAGACGTGTCCGCCGACCTCGACGCGCTGGCCAACCACCCGGTCGTCACCGTCTGTGCCGGCGCGAAGGCCTTCCTCGATCTCGGCCGGACGCTCGAGTACCTGGAGACGTCGGGCGTGCCCGTGCTCGGGTGGCGGCACGACTGGTTCCCGGCGTTCTACTCGCGGTCGAGCGGGCTGGCCGTGCCGCACCGGGTGGACGACGCGGCAATGGTGGCCGACGTACTGCGGCACCGTACTCGCGAGCGCACCGGTGTGCTGCTCGCCGTGCCGGTTCCCGAGACGGACGAGATTGCGGCGACGGAAGTGGAGACCGCGTTGGAGGGTGCACTGGCCGCCGCCGACGCGGCGGGAGTCAGCGGGTCGGCGGTGACACCGTACGTGCTCGCCCGCATCGAGGAGCAGACCGGCGGCCGCAGCATCCCGGCAAACCTGGCGCTCGCCGAGAAGAACGCAGCCGTGGCAGCCGAGGTCGCATCGGCGCTCAGTGCCAGATCGACCAGGTCTCGACCTCGATGAGCGCGCTGACCCGGCGGCGGGTGCGGTCGGAGTAGGGCCGGCCCACGTAGCGCTGGGCCAGCCGGTCGATGTCGGTCAGGTCCGGGTCGTCGCGCCACTCGTCGACCCGGCCCTGCACGCTGACGTGGGTGCTCCAGTTGCCGTCCTCGAGCGCCGTCAGGGACACCCTGCCGTCGTTGCGCATGTACGCGATCCGTCGCCGCTCCTCGTCCATGTTGACAAGCACTCGGCCGTCGGGGTCGACGTCGTACCACGTGCCGACCGTGACGGGTTGTCCGTCGGCACGCAGCGTCGCGATGACCGCGGGGTTGGGCTGGGCGAGCAGCTTCCTCGCCTCGTCGGACAGTGGTGCCTTGGCCATCGGGTCTCCTCCTTGAGTGGGCCGGCGGGCGCAGGGATGGCGCTCGGTGTGCTCTCAGTCGAGGCAACGCGGCCGCCCCGATCTGTCTTCCACCGCCCGGTGTTTTCGCGTGGTTGTCGTCGTGTCTCGACCAGGTCACTGGGTGGTGGGGTACCACACCGGGCATGGCTCGGGCGGGAGCGACGTGTCAACCGTTCGGACTGTCCTCTCG
>JBOHDU010000517.1:0-8325 GCA_050700615.1 Nocardioidaceae bacterium | reverse complement strand
GACACCGGTGCCTCCCTTCGGCCGGCCGGCCGCGGCGCCTCCAGCGCCATGCTGGGCTTGTCGGGCTCGGACGTGGCAGGCGGCGCGTCCACCACCGAGCGGCGTTAATGGCGGCTCGGTGTCCCGGCAGACGTCCTCGGCGAGCGGGCACCGTGGCACGAATGCGCACCCGCCCAGCGGCAGCGACAGGTCCGGCGGCGAGCCTGGGATCCCGCCGAGCGTGACGTCATCGGCGCGCGGGTCGGCGTAGCAGCTCATGAGCGCCTCGGTGTAAGGGTGGTGCGACCCGGTGAGCAGGTCCCCGGACGGCTGGTCCTCCACGATCCGACCGGCGTACATCACCAGGACACGCTGGGTCGCCTCGAGCACGACGCCGAGGTCGTGGCTGATCAGCAGCGCGGTGAACTTCTGGGTGCGTTGGAGGTGGTCGATCGTCTGCATGACCGAGCGTTGCACCAGCACGTCCAGCGCCGTCGTCGGCTCGTCGAACACGATGAGCCGCGGTTGCAGCGCCAGTGCCAGGGCGATGGCGACCCGCTGGCGCATTCCGCCGGACAGCTCGTGGGGGTAGCACCGCAGCACCTCCGGGTCCAGGTCGACCTGACCGAGCAGCTCGGCTCCGCGCTCGTAGGCGGCAGCGGTTGAGTGCCGCTCGCCCGCACGTGCGTGGGCTTTGAGGATGTCAGCGAAGTGTCGGCCGACGGTGCGCACCGGGTTGAGGGCGTTCATCCCGCTTTGCAGGACCAGGGCGAAGCCGTTGCGTCGCTGCAGTCGCAGCTCTTCGCCGGTGAGGTCGGCGATGTCGACCCCGTCGAACCGAATCTGCCCACCCTCGAGCCGAGCGGGTGGACGCAGCATTCGAGTCAGCGCGTAGCCCAGTGTCGACTTCCCGCACCCCGACTCGCCCACGAGCCCGACGAACTCACCTTCGGCAAGCTCGAGATCGACGTCACGCACCGACCAGATCCGAGCGCCGCGGGCCGGCTCGTACACAACATCGACGCCCTCGGCCGACAGCAGGCTCATGACTTCTCCCGAAGGCGCGGGTTGGACAGCGCGTCGACCCCGAAGTTGATCAGCGTGAAGGAGAGCGCAAGGAGCGCGATCGCCAGTCCCGGGGCGAACACCAGCACCCACTGACCGGTCAGCAACGCGTTCTCGGTCTCGGCGTTGTGCAAGATCGTGCCCCAGCTCACCGTGGTGGGGTTGCCCAGGCCGAGGAACTCAAGGCTCGCCTCGGCCATCACAGCGGCGGTGGACGCCGCGAAGAAGCTCGCCGCGACCAGCGAGGTCATGTTGGGGAGGATTTCCCGGAAGACGACACGGGTCAGTCGCTCACCAGAGAACACCGCCGAGGCGACGAAATCCCTCGTGCGCAGCGTCGAAGACTGGCTGCGGATCACGCGGGCACCCGTTGCCCAGCTGGTGAACGCGACGACCAAGATGATGGTCCACACCGACCGGCTCGGGATGTAGGCCGCGAGGATGATCATCAACGGCAGAGCCGGGATCACCAATGCCAAGTTCGTGACGAAGCTGATGATCTCGTCGATGAAGCCGGGCCGATAGCCTGAGATGAGCCCGAGCGTGATAGCGACGACGGTCGCACCGATCCCGGCCGACAGCCCGACAAGAATGGACACCCGGGCGCCGTAGACCATCTGGGAGAAGACGTCCTCACCTCCGCCTGTCGTGCCGAACCAGTTCGTCGAGCTGGGGCCTTGGTACGGCGTGAACGTGGTCGCGGTAGGCGAGTGCGGTGCGATCCAGGGCGCGAATGCAGCGATCACCACGAATAATCCGACGATGAGGAGCCCTACCCGCGCCTTGCGGTTGCTCCACAGAGTGCGCACCGCCCGCGCCACGAACAGAACAGGCACCGGCACCGGTGGCGTCTTGCGCCCACCGCCGGCAGCGATCGGGGCGGTGGCCGCCTGTGCGTCAGTCGGCGGCGGCACCGAGGACAACATGCTCACGAGGTCACCTCCCGCCGCACCCGCGGATCGAGCCGTGCGTAGAGCAGGTCGACGATGAAGATCGTCACGAGCATGCTCACGGTAATCACCAAGAACAGCGCCTGCATCAGCGGGAAGTCATGGTTGGTCACGGCGATGTAGAGGAGGTTGCCGAGCCCGGGATAGCTGAAGATGCCCTCCACCAGCACGGACCCGCCGACGACCGCGCCGAGTGACAACCCGAACGCGGTGACGTTCGGGAGGAGGGCGTTGCGGGCGGCGTACAGCAGTGCGACGGTGCGCGAGCGCAGCCCGTTGGCCTCGGCGAAGGTGACGTAGTCCTCCCCCAAGGTGTTGATCATGTTGTTGCGCATGCCGAACACCCAGCCCGACAGCGACGTGACCGCCAAGGTGAGCCCAGGCAGGATGCTGTGCTGGAAGGCGTCGGACAGGAAGGACAGGCTCCAGTTCGGGGTGAGCCCCTCCGAGTAGCCGCCCTTGATCGCGAAGAACTGCCACTTGAACGCGAACATGTACAACAGCAACAGGCCGAGCCAGAACGGTGGGAAGGCGGCGAAGAAGGTCGCACCGAGCGTGACGACTGAGTCCGCTGCCTTCCCCCGCCGCCAGCCCGCATAGACCCCGAGCAGGGTGCCGATCACGAACGCGATCACGGTGGTGATCCCGACCAGGAACAGCGTCCAGGGCAGCGCTTGCCAGATCGTGTGCGAGACCGTCTCGGTCGGGAAGGAGTACGACCGGCCGAAGTTGAACGTCGCGATGTCCTTCAGATAGCTGCCGTATTGGGTCAACCAGCTTCCGTGCGGCGAGCCGAGCTGTGCCTCGATCGCCGCACGCTCCGCGTTGGTGACCTGCACTCCGCTCGCGGACAGCTTCGCCAGCGCCGCATCAACCGGTGATCCCGGCATCAGGCGCGGCAGGATGAAGTTCAACGTGATCGCCGCCCACAAGGTGAGGACGAACAGCCCCACCTTGCGCAGCACGTATCTCATCCGACTGCTCCCTTCGCCTGGTAACCGCCGCGCACCTGGTCGTCATGCCTTGGTGAGGTGCGTGACAATGAGCAGCATCGCGTTGTTGTAGGGCGTGGGCAGCGAGTACGGGTCACTCGTGGACGGCCAGCCCTTGAAGTGCGCGGTGGAGAACAGACCCCAGCTGCCGCCGTAGTACATGAGCACGATCGGAACCTGGGTGTACATCACGTGCTCGAGCGCGTACGTCGCCTCCCTCTGCTGCGCCATGCTGGTCGCTCCTGCCAGCTTCGCCAGCGCCTGGTCGACCTGGGGGCTCTTGAAACGCTCGAAGTTGTTGACGGTCGGCGTGTGGATCGGCGTCGCGAACACGCTGTTGAGCGCATTGTTGAAATCAGTGTAGGGACTGCCAGAGCCGCCGAAGCCGCCCATCGCCGCGTCGAACGTGCCGGCGCCGATCTCGCTCTCGTACTGCGTGTACTGCGGGAGGTCAAGAGTGACCTTGATGCCCACCGCGCCCAGCTCGGTGCTGACCTCCTTCGCCGCGGCGACCCAGTCCGTGAAGTTGTTGGGCATCACGAGCGTCATCGCCGCCTGCTTGCCGCCCTTGGCCAGCTTGCCGCCCTGCACTGTGTAGCCGGCCTTGGCGAACGACGCCTTGGCGGCTGACAGGTTCTGCGCGACGTTCCCCTCGTTCGGCAGGCTCGGATCCAGCCACTGCTTCAGGTTGGGCAGAATCAGGCCGGAGAGCGAGGCGGCGTCCATATAGCCGTTGACAGCCTTCTTCGCGATCGTCGTGCGGTCGAGCGAGTAGGACAGGCCCTTGCGGAAGTTGACGTTGTTGTAGGGGGCCTTGGTCAGGTTGAGGAACAGCCCGATCGTCCCGCCCGGCGGGAACCAGTAGGAGCGGATCGAGGCGTCCTTGGACACGTACGTCTGCTGCACATCGGGCAAGTAGTTGTACGACCAGTCGAACTTGCCGCTCGACACGTCAAGCTGGTTGGTGGATTGGTTGCTCGACTGAGCCGGGAAGTTGACCTCGCTGGGCGCGATCTTGCTCGCCTGCCAGTAGCCGGTGTTCTTCGCCAGCGTGTACTGCGTCGGGGCGAAGGACTTGAGCGTGAACGGCCCGGTGCCGACCGGCTTGGTGTTCGGGTAGGTGTCGGGCTTCTTCACCGACGCCCACAGGTGCTGCGGCACGATCGGGACCTGCGAGATCGTCGACGCGAACGGCACGTCGGGTGACTTCAGCGTGAACGTCACTTTGTCGCCCGAGGCGTGCAGGCTCTTCAGCTCGGCCCACACCCCCGTGGTGTCGAGCGCCGGATCGTGCTTGAGCAGGTTGAAGGTGAAGACGACGTCGTTGGCCGTGAACGGCTTGCCGTCGCTCCACTTCACGCCGGACCGGAGCGTGTAGACGAGCGTGCTGGCGTTGGTGAACGTGTGAGTGGTGCCCAGGAAGGGCGTGTAGGAGCCGTCGACGGTGCTGGGTATCTCCAGCGGCTCGTAGATCAGGCGGGTGCCTTCGAGCTGCGTCGTCGAGAAGGGGTTGAAGTTCTCGACCAGACTGGGGTTGCCAGCATCCCCCTGGATGGTCAGGACGCTGCTGCCAGATGACGTGTTGGTGCCGGCCCCGGCACCGCTGCAGGCAGCAAGAGCGGTCGAGGCCACGACAGTCAGCACCGCCAGGGCGGAGGCTGACCGGGTGCGCGGAAGGCGTGTCATGAGTGACTCATTTCTTCGGGGCCGACGCGTGGTCGGCGGTGAGGCGGATCCGGGCCACACCAGGGAGGGGCAGCACGAACGCGAACGCAGCCATCCCGCAGTCCGGAGCGACCGTAGGAAGCTGTTCTTCGTACAGCTGGTCGGCAGCGCGCAGACGCTGCCAGAGATCGGCGTCGGGCCACTCGACCTCCGACGGGTATTCGGCTCGGATGTTGGAGTGGAGAGCATCGACACGCGCAAGGGCCGGGGCGTACGACGCGCCCGTGAGCCCGTCGATCCGCAGCGAGACGGAACGATCCAGCCGGGTGTCTCCGTCCATCAGCTCGGCGTTGACCGTGCCGTTCCACAGCAGGACGTCGACCGAGCCGTCGTCATGGCGGGTGGCCCAGGCGCGCACCAGCACGCCGGCACCGTCACCCTCGATGTCGAGCGGCAGGACGTGGTCGCCCTGGTGCGCCGCGAGATGGGCGGCCCAGTAGCGGGGCTTGCGCAGGTTTCCCACGGTCAACAGGCCGAAGCCGTTGTGGAACAGCGCGGGCGGACGTCCGAGCTCCTCGAAGTGGTCGGAGATCACCCAGTAGGCGACGGCGTCCATCCGGCCCTGAACCCCATGGAAACCGGAAAGCACGAATGGCGCCCCCGCCACGCTGTCATGGATCTCTCCGAAGTGGGTCGAGCCAACACCCCACTCGGTCCACCAGATGGGCAGCTCCCCGAAGCCGTGTCGGGACAGCTCCGGGCGCGCGTCGAGCGGGATGTTGCCG
The DNA here is from genome assembly GCA_050700615.1 of Nocardioidaceae bacterium. Lineage (GTDB taxonomy): Bacteria > Actinomycetota > Actinomycetes > Propionibacteriales > Nocardioidaceae > JBOHDU01. The sequence continues at coordinate 2,889 of JBOHDU010000517.1, read as the reverse complement.
TAGGTGTGCGAGGTGACGAAGTCCAGCGGCACAGCATCCTCCTCAGCATGGGCGGCCAGCGTGTCGATCCACTCGCCTGCCGCGGTGGCGGGTCCTCCCACGCGCAGCCGCCGGTCGACGCTCTTGACCGCGTGTGCCGCCTCGTCGTAGAGGCGCAGATAGTCGGCCTGGCTACCTGTCCAGAACACCTCCAGGTTGGGTTCGTTCCAGACTTCGAAGGCCCAGGCCGTCACCTCGTCGATGCCATAGCGGTGGACCAGGTGTGCGGCGAGCTCGGCGACGACGTCGTGCCACTCCGACCACTCCCGCGGCGGCGAGATGATCGCGCTGTAGGCGAACACGGTGGCCGCTGGGTCACGCGCGATCGCGGCAGGCATGAAGGACAGCTCGACGATCGGACGGATGCCCACCTGCAACAGCTGGTCGTAGAGGCGGTCGACCTCGGTGAAGTCGTAACAGAGCGAGCCGTCGTGGGCCCGGGTCACGACCGCGTTGTCGTCGTGCAGGATCGCGTGGGCACGGACGTACTCAACACCGAGGTCGTCGTGTGCCGCTTGCAGCGCGGCCGCGAACTCGGCCCCGATCTCGTTGCCGTTCCCGTCGCCGCCGAAGCGCAGCTGCGTCAGCCGTTCCGAGCCCACCATCCGCCAGACCCGGTCCAGGCGGCCTACGGAGCCAGCGGCGTCGACCGAGACAACGAGAGGCGCCGGTTCGCCGGGCCGGGTCGAGGAGGTGACGACCTCGCTCCACTCAGACGCCGGGTACTCCGCACCCGCCACCGAGCCGATCCGGTACACGTACTCCGTGTCGTCGGCGATGCCCGTGTCGGCGAACGACGTTCCCGGGGTGGCCGGCACGTCGCTGCCGCCATGTTGCAGCAGGACACGCTCCCCGTCGGGGTCAACCCGCTCGATCAGGTAGCCGACGGCGCCGTCGACGGCCTTCCACGAGAGGCGCACGTGGCCGACCGCCGGCTCTGCCTGAACCTCGCTTGGCGCGGGCAGCGCGAACTCCTGCGGCAGCGAACTGGTGTCGGTGAGCCGTCGGTAGATCCGCTGCTCCCAGTCCTCGCGCGCTCGGCGCTCGTCGACCGACTCGGTCATGTGCGTGTCCTTCGTCTCGAGGGGCGTGCGGGAGGCCGCGACCCACAACCACAGCTGCGCCGGAGCTTGGTCTCGGTGGGGAGGACGACAGCCCGCCGCGGGGCGTCCGGGTGCGCGATGCGTTGCAGCAACATGCGGACGGCCTGCTCTCCCACGTCACGCATCGGTTGGTGCACGGTAGTCAATGTCGGCCTGACATGGCGGCCGGATGCGATGTCGTCGAAGCCCGTCACCGCGACGTCATGCGGAACCCGGAGCTTGAGCCTCCGCAACACACCGAGGGTCCCGACCGCCATCTCGTCGTTGCCGCAGACGATCGCCTGAGGCGGCTCCCGGTCGGCCAGCAGGGCAGCGGCCGCCCGGGCGCCTCCGGACTCCGTGAACCCTCCGTCGGCGTCCACGCCCCTTGGCATCGCAAGGTCATGGGTTCGCAGGGCGTCCCGGTAGCCGGCGAAGCGGGCCACCGAGTCCGGAGACCTGGGTGGTCCGCCGACGAAGGCGAGATCGGTGTACCCATGCTCGTCGATGAGATGGTCGACGAGAGCGCGCATGGCACGCCGGTTGTCGACGCTGACATCATCGAAGCGACTGCGTGTCGCCTTGTAGGCGACGGTGACGACGGGCACGCTGCGCGACAGTGCCTCCAGGTCGGACCTGCTGACGCTTCGCGCCAGGACGACGAGTCCATCGACCTTTCCCGCGATGGAGAATGCCAGATCGCGGCCAGACCTGCCCCGGGTCGCGGCGATGAGGACCGCGTCGCCCGCAGGCGCGGCCGCCCGCTCCGCGCCGCGGATCACCTCGTCGACGTACAACGGGGACTCTTCTTCGGTCTCACCAAAGGCGTCGAGGTCGTGGAACAGCACTCCGACGATGCCGGAGTGGCGCATGGCCAGCCCTCTCGCCCGCCCGTCGGGCACCCAGCCAAGCTCGGTGGCCACCGCGAGAACCCGGTCCCGGGTGGCCGCCGACATCCCCACACCGCCATGCATGGCGCGGGAAACGGTGGCAGTGGAGACGCCGCTGCGGCGGGCCACCTCGTAGATCGTCGATCTCGCGCTCACCGCGTCGGTCCTAACGTAACCGCTTACGTACTTAAGCGCTTACGTAACCACCTGGGTGCATCGATGTCAACGATCGGCTACGTTCGGTGACGACCTGAGGGCGGGAGTCAGCCGGATCGGCCGCCGTTGCCCTGCCGTCCTGGCTGTCGGGGAAAAAGGAGCACCTAGTAGCCGTCTCGTGACACGCCTGTCACGTTCCACCCGTTGGCCAGGTGCACGCCGAGAGAGTCGCGCACGGCGGACCGCCACGCCTGCCCGCCTCCGGTGAGACCGCCCGCAGGGCCTCGATGCCGCCCGGAACCTGGATCAGCCGGACCCGCGACAAGCCATCTTCGACCAACGTCCTCGGCCGGCTCCGCTCGCTGGCCAGAATCACCCGCGCACCGGCATCGAGCAAGCCAGGTATGTCGACCGTCGCCGCAGCGCCGGAGCAGGACTACGACCGTGACGACGGGGTTACCTGGACCGACCCCCCAGATCGAGTCGATCAGAGTGCACGCCTGCTCGATCGACGGCAGGTCTTCCAACCCTCGATGCGCACACCCGTCCTCGCGATCGCCGCATCGGCAGCCTCCCGAGCAACGCTCACGTCGTGCGGGCTGGCGGTTGCCGCCAGTACGGGTATCGCCGTACTGCTCATCGGTACACCACGCGGGCCACCCCGCGGATCAGCACGTGTGTCACGGCTCCACCCTCCCACCCGGGCGGACAGGGACGCCGCG
>JBOHDU010000516.1:0-9564 GCA_050700615.1 Nocardioidaceae bacterium | reverse complement strand
GCGTGCACGCCGTGGGAAGTGACGGTTCGCGGCCATACCTTGATGAAGCAAACCCCCAGGAGTTCGGATGTGGCGCGAGCGGCACACCACGCGGCTTGGCCGCCGACCTGCTCGGTCAGCCCCCGAGCCTCACGCCGGCCAGGACCAGTTCGCGACCTCGGGGATATCCTCGCCGTGCTCGCGAGTCCAGGCGCGAGCCATCAGCCGCGCGTCAGTCATCTCCTGTCGCAGTCCGGCCGCGTTCGGTCCGAGGCCCGGGACCCGGTCGATGACGTCCATCACCAGGTGGAAGCGGTCCAGATCGTTCAGCATGACCATGTCGAAGGGAGTCGTGGTGGTGCCGTTCTCCTTGTAGCCCCGCACGTGCAGTCCCGCATGGTTTGCCCGCCGATAGGTGAGCCGGTGGATCAGCCACGGGTAACCGTGGAACGCGAAGATCACCGGCCGATCCCGTGTGAACAGGGAGTCGAACTCGCGGTCGCTCAGGCCGTGCGGGTGTTCCCCCTCGGGCTGCAGCCGCATCAGGTCCACGACATTGACCACCCGGATGCGGAGCTCCGGAACCCGTTCGCGCAGGATCGCGGCGGCGGCCAGCGTCTCCAGCGTCGGAACGTCGCCGGCACAGGCCAACACGACGTCGGGCAGCGTTCCGGTCTCGTCGTTATGCCCGGCCCAGTGCCAGATTCCCGCGCCCCTGGCGCAATGCAGCGCCGCGTCCTCGACGGAGAGCCAGTCCTGCTGAGGTTGCTTACCGGCGACGACCACGTTGACGTACTGCCGCGAGCGCAGGCAGTGGTCGTAGGTCGATAGCAAGGTGTTGGCGTCCGGTGGCAGGTAGACCCGCACCACCGCCGGCTTCTTGTTGAGCACGACGTCGAGGAAGCCGGGGTCCTGGTGAGTGAAGCCGTTGTGGTCCTGGCGCCACACGTGCGAGGAAAGCAAGTAGTTGAGGCTGGCGATCGGGCGCCGCCACGCCACGTTGGAGCTCGCCTCCAGCCACTTGGCGTGCTGGTTGAACATCGCGTCGACGATGTGGATGAACGCCTCGTAGCACGTGAACACCCCGTGCCGCCCGCTGAGCAGGTAGCCCTCCAGCAGGCCCTGGCACATGTGTTCAGAGAGCACCTCGACGACCCGCCCGGCGGGGTCGAGCCGGTCGTCGTACTCGCCGATCTCGGCCTGCCAGTCGCGCCCGGTGACCTCGAGAATGTCCTGCAGCCGGTTGCTCACCAGCTCGTCCGGCGCAAGCGTCAGGTAGTTCGTCGGATTCATCGACGTGACGTCGCGCAGCCAGCTACCGAGCACGCGGGTCGCCTCGTGCATGGTGGCGCCCGGCGATGTGACCTCGACGCCGTACTTGCGCCAGTCGGGGAGGGCAAGGTCCCGGATCAGGCTCCCGCCGTTGGCCACCGGATTGGCGCTCATCCTCCGCTCACCGGTCGGGACCGTCGCGAGCAGCTCGGCGACAGGGCGGCCGGCGTCGTCGAACAGCTCCTCGGGACGGTAGGAGCGCAGCCACGCTTCGAGAACCTGCCGATGCTCGTTGCTGGCCCGAGCTCCCGGCAACGGCACCTGGTGGGCGCGGAACGTGCCCTCGACCTGCTGCCCGTCGACCACCGGCGGGCAGGTCCAGCCCTTGGGAGTCTGGAGCACGATCATCGGCCACACGGGGCGGTCGAGGCCTTCTCCGCCGCGGGCGTCCTGCTGGATCGATGCGATGTGCTCCAGGCACTCGTCGAGCGTCGCCGCCATCGCCTGGTGCACCGCCGCCGGGTCGTCACCACTGACGACATGCGGCTCGTAGCCGTAGCCGCGCAGGAGGTTCAACAACTCGGGCTCGGGGATGCGGGCGAGGATCGTGGGATTGGCGATCTTGTACTCGTTCAGGGCAAGGATGGGGAGTACCGCACCGTCGCGAGCAGGGTTGAGGAACTTGTTGGCGTGCCAGCTGGTGGCCAGCGGGCCGGTCTCGGCCTCTCCGTCGCCGACCACGCAGAACACGGTCAAGTCGGGGTTGTCCAACGCGGCGCCGTAAGCATGCAGCAGCGAGTACCCCAGCTCCCCGCCCTCGTGGAAAGAGCCCGGGGTCTCCGGGGCGCAGTGGCTGGGCACTCCACCGGGGAAGGAGAACTGCCGGAAGAAACCGGCCATCCCTTCGGCGTCCTGCGAGATGTGGCTGTAGAGCTCGGAGTAGGTGCCCTCCAGCCAGGCGCACGCGTTCGGCCCGGGCCCGCCGTGGCCGGGGCCGGCCACGAACACCGCGTCGAGCCCGCGCGAGACGATCTGACGGTTGGCATGCGCCCACACCAGGTTGAGTGCCGGGACGGTGCCGAAGTGACCGAGCAACCTTGGCTTGATGTGCTCGGGCACCAGCGGCTCGCGGAGCAGTGGGTTGCCGATCAGGTAGATCTGACCGACCGCCAGATAGTTCGCGGCCCGCCACCACGCGTCCAGCAGGGCAAGCTCCTCCCGACCAAGGGGTCCCTGCGCATCACCGAGCACGTACGGCGTGGGCGCGATCGTCTCGCCAGCACCGCCTGCCTCGAAGTCCGCTGACGTGTCCCGAGGGGTGCTGGTCTGCTGGGTCATCCGGCTGCCTCTCGATCGCTCCATGGCGCGGTTGGCCGCTGAGGTCGCAAGCGGCCGCTCAGGACTGCGGGGCTTGTTCCGCCGTCCTCACGGCCAGCACACACCGCCGCAGCCCCCTGGTCAACCGCGAGTTTCCTCAGCCGATCCGAGCAGCGATAACGCTCGGAGGCATGCTCGACGACACACCCATCCGCTCGGCGTGGCCGTGATGGCGCACGCTCCCAGACCTGGACATGGGTCAGGTCAGACGACCTTGGTGCCGTACATCTCGCCGAGCGGATCGGCGATGAGCTCGAGCCGGGCGCCGTCCGGGTCCCGGAAGTAGATCGAGGTGCCGCTCTCGGACTGGTAGGGGACACCTGCCGCGTCGAGCTTGGACCGCAGCCGCTCCCACTTCTCCGGCTCGACCGAGATCGCAATGTGGTGCAGCCCGCCCAGCACCTCGGCGTAGGGGCCGACGTCCAGGCCGGGAAAGTCGAAGAACGCCAGCAGATTGCCGTGACCGATGTCGAAGAAGAAGTGGTTCGAGCCCTCGTAGTCGCGGTTCTCGAAGATCTCCGTGAGCGGGAACTCGAGCAGCTCCTGGTAGAACCGAATCGTCTGCTCGACGTCGGAGCAGAGCACCGCGAAGTGGTGCAGCCCGCGGGCCGATGACTCGGGGCGGTCGAGCTCGGATCGAAGGTACGTCGTACGCATCCGCTCGCGTTCGGCGTCAATGGCGGCCAGGTCGATCTCGGTCATCTGAGCTGTCCTTAGGCTCGTCGCTCTGGCTCATCAGGCTACACCGATCGAACCACCCCATCGGGGGCGTCCCGAGCCGCCCTGCACCACATGAGCGGCCGGACGCATCGGCTGACCCCCGTGACCGTGAGGAGTGCGCGCGCCCGTGGCGCGACTGCCGTCCACTCGCACGACTGTCACTTGCGGTTTCGGATCGGCTTCAGGGAGTTGCCGGGAGGAATCAGGGCGCAGTTGTCGGGCGCCGGCAACCCCGCGAACCGAGAGGCGAGCCAGGTCATGGCGAGCGGCATGAACAGGAGTCCAGCATTGTCGTGGTCGGCGTGGTCGAGGACCTGGAAGTCGACTGGCACACCCTGGTGGCAGTACTCGTAGGCGAGGGCGTCCTCGTCGCCGGTGACCATCACTCCGTCACCGGTGTTGTCGGACTTGCCGGCCACCATGAGCAGCGGTTCGGTGGGGTGTCCTGGGAGTGACCCCATGATCAGCGAGTTGAGGATGCGGGTGAAGACGGGGACGTGGATGAGGTCGCGGTAGCGCGGCTTCATCAGTTTCGCGACCGTGAGACCCGGCCACTTGCCGAGGAACTGGCCGATGCACTCATGCGACTCGACGCGGACGACCTGGCGGCCGAATGCCGAGAGATAGTGGCGAAGCCGCAGGTGATAGGAGCGGGCGATGCCTATCATCGCAGCAGGCATGACATCCGACCAGCTGGGGCTGCCGTTGACATAGGCGAGGTTGTGCGCGAGGTCGACCGGGATCCCGCCCGCTGCGACTCCGACCAGGTGCAGGTCGGGCGTGTAGCGCGGGGCGAGCTCGCTCGCCCAGTCGGCGGCGATCGAGCCGCCGGAGTACCCCATCAGCGCGACAGGTGTCCTCTTGGCGGGCAGGCGCAGCCACCGCAGCGTGGCGCGGATCCCGTCCAGGCTGCTGGTGCCCGACTCGATGCCGGAGACGTAGTCGAGTGCCTCGTCCTCGAAGTCGGGGACCGTGACGATGTACCCCTCCGCGTTCAGGCTGTTGACCACGGCCTGCTCGATGTCGGCGTTCTGCTCGTTCGCCGATCCCGGGTTGCCGCCGCGCAGCGTGTAGCTGGGGTCGCACCTGCTGGTCAGCGCGTCGTAGAAGCTCAGGTAGCCGACGACCCTTGGGTCTGCCGTGCTCGTGTCAGGAAGCAGGACCGTGGTCACGCTGGCCACTGCACTGCCTGCGGCGTTAGTGGTTCGGTACAGGATCTGCTCGGCCGTACGTGGAGTGGAGGCGGTGCCCAAGGCGAGGTGCACCTGTCGCTCACGCAACGGGGTACCGGGCGGGACTTCTCGCAACGGGGTGGATCCGTCGTACCGATAGAACGAGTCCTTGCTCGGCACCGGCACCGTGTTGGAGCTGACCACGCCACCGGTGATCCCCAAAGGCATCAGTAGTCCGGCAACGACCACGAGGCCACCAACGCGCCCGACCATCTGCGTCTCCTCACCTTCCCGACACCGACGGTGCCCAGACCGCCGTGCGAACGGTGGAGAAACGAAACACCCGCGCCCCAGTTACGCCGGCCCCAGTTACGCCCGCCCCACCCAGCACCGCTCCCCCAGGGCCGTCAGTTCTCGCGCGGGTCTGCGCGGGCAAACCGAGCCGTGACCTGGCGCCAACCGGTGGTCGTTTCGCGCCGGCGTGCGTGTGGTCGGCCCCGCTCTGCGCGACCGATGACGTCGGTGGCAGCCGGCGACTCGTCAGCCTGCCGCGGGGAAAGCCCTCACTCGCGGGAACGGGCTTCCACAAGCACCCGCGTGGAGAAGGCGACGAAACTTCCCTCACGCCCAATCTGCTCGTGCAAGGCGCGGAGCCGGTCCCGATAACGCTCCACGGTGAAGTCGGGTACGGTCCAGATCACCTTGCGCAGAAAGTAGACCACGGCGCCGATGTCGAAGAACTCCATGCGCAGCCGCTCCATCCGCGCCGTCGTGACTCGCAGTCCCGCTGCCGCGGCGTCGGCGCACTCCCGGTCCGGATGACGCGAGTGCTGGCTCTGTGGCTGGGGGCCGAGGAAGAACTCGTACAGCTCGGAGACCGATCTGGGCCCGACGTGCTGGGCCAGGTAGCAGCCGCCGGGGCGCAGCACCCGCTCGATCTCGGCCCACCAGACGGTGGCCGGATGCCGGCTGGTGACGAGATCGAACGAGTGATCCGCGAACGGCAACGGCGGCTCGTCGCGATCGGCCACCACAACCACGCCGCGGGGATGCAATCGCTGCGTCGCCAAGGCCACGTTGGGCGGGTACGACTCCGTCGCCGCCATCGTGGGCGGGAACTTGCGGGCGCCGGCAAGCACCTCGCCGCCGCCGGTCTGAATGTCCAACCCGCTGCTGACTGTCTCGAGTCGCTCCGACATCAACCGCTGATAGCCCCAGGACGGGCGCCGTTCGGTGGCCCGGCCATCGAGCCAACTGAAGTCCCAGCCTGAGACGTCGACCGCCTCGGCCTCCGCGACCAGCTCCTCGAAGCGTTCCGACATACGGTCACCGTCTCACGCGGGCCCAGGACCATCCCGCCGCAAGGGCAGCCAGACCACGATGCCTGGCGCAGGTTTGAGACCTCCGGTTCGATGGTCGAGTTGCAGCGGCTGCCGAGGCGTGGACGGACGAACCGGAGCGTCCGGCCGGGGCGGGCCCTACCGCCGGCGGGCGATGGTCAGCCCGTCGAAGGCAGTCAACACCAGCACGTCGACACGATCGTCGGCGGCCACCACGTCGTTGAAGGCGCGCAGTCCGAGTGTGTTCTCATCCGTGACCTCCGGATCGGTGATCCGGCCGCTCCACAGCACGTTGTCGGCAAGCAACAGCCCTCCGGGCCGGACTCTCGGCACCAGCTCGGCCCAATAGGCGGCGTACCCAGGCTTGTCGGCGTCGATGAAGGCCAGGTCGAACTCGGGCTGCGCGGGCAGCGCGCGCAAGGTGTCCAGGGCGGGTCCGATGCGGAGCTCGATCCGGTCCGCCAGCCCCGCCGCAGCCCAGGCTCGCTGTCCGATCTGGGTCCACTCCTTGCTCACGTCGCAACACAGGAGGGAGCCACCATCGGCCAGCCCTCGGGCGATGCACATGCTTGAGAAGCCGGTGAAGGTCCCCACCTCGACGGCCTTCCGCGCGCCGGTCAGCCGGGCGAGCATCGTGAGCAGCTGCCCCTCGTCCTCGCCGATCTGCATCCCAGCGGGGTCACCGAGCGCGGCGGTCTCGGACTGAAGCTGGCGCACCACCTCGTCGGCATGCAAACTGCCGTGAGCGACGGCGTACGAACGGACATCGTCGGTTACCAAGAAGCTGCGCATCCCCCGACGCTACGGCACCAACGCGCGCGAGCTCAGGCGGGTGGCTTCCCTTGGAGAAGCCGGCACTCCGCCTCCGACGCAAGGGTGAGTGGACAGGGTCGGTGTGGCGAGACTTCGGGAGGGACGTAACGGTGGGAGGCATGATTGACCCCATGCCACCGAAGCGGAACTGGCGTCGGGTCGAGCAGTACCTCGCCGCGTTGGAGACAGACCGCCTGCATGAAGACCCGCGCGGGCGGCGCTGGTGCGTGCATGACCGCTTGGTGGCGAGGCAGGTCGACGACTCCACGCTCTTGATCCGCAGTGACTTCGGTCCCAGGGAGAGGCTGTTGGACCGGTACCCGGCCACGTTCTCCGTACGCCCCGACCTCGAGGCACATATGAAGGTTCTGGCCGACATCGACCACGGTGACGTGGAGGCGATCTGTGCCGCCCTGCACGCCGCCTGGCAGCTACAGCGCGCGGCATCGAGGTGATGGCTGTTGAAGTACGGCGTGATCTTGCCCGGAGGGACGGCGGTGGAACAGCTGGAGCAAGCCGTCCTCGCGGAGCAGGCCGGCTGGGACGGGGTGTTCGTATGGGAGGCGGCCTACGGCGTCGACGCCTGGAGCCTGCTTGCCGCGATGGCGATGCGGACACATCGGGTCCGGCTGGGCACGGTGCTCACCCCGTTGCCTTGGCGGCGACCGTGGAAGGTAGCCAGCCAGGTGGCGACGGTTGACCAGCTGTCGCGGGGGCGAGCAATCCTGAGCATCGGGGTCGGCGCGGTGGCCACAGACCTGCCCGATACCGGCGAGGTTGTCGACCTGCCCACGCGTGCGGCCATGATGGACGAGGGCATCGACCTGATGCGTGAACTATGGGCAGGTCGGCAGGGCTTCACCGGTCACCACTACTCGTACCGCTGTGACCGAGATGACCTGGTCCAGGTTGGCCGACCGGTGCAGGACCCGATCCCGATCTGGGTCGTCGGCGTGTGGCGTCGCCCGAAGTCGATGAGGCGGGTGCTGCGCTGTCAGGGTGTCCTGCCGCAGTACGCCGATGGTCACGACTCCCCCGCACACATGCACGAGCTGAGCCAGTGGCTGGCGTCGAACGGCGGCAGGCTGATCGACGTCGTTGCCGAAGGTGAGACACCTGGGGACGACCCCGATCGGGCCGCCGAGATCGTGGCACCGTGGCGCGAGGCCGGTGCGACATGGTGGACCGAGACGCGGTGGGACATGCCGCACAACTCGGCCGAACGGATGCGCCAGATCACCGAGCGCATCGCCGCCGGCCCAGCCCGACCCTAGCTCCCGACACGGCCTTGAGAAGAGTCTGCTCGTCGGCTTCCACAAGCCGCTCTCATCGAGGGTCCGGGAGTCGGAGGTTGCGAGGACTCATTTCTCCCGGTCGGTCAGGGCCTCCTCCAGTAGCCCGGTCAGAGCCTCGAGCCGGACATCGGCGGAAGACAGACCCTCTTCGTCGGAGCCGTCCAGCGCGCGCGCAGCCAGCCCCGCCTTGGCGTCGATGAGCTCGGCGATCTTGGCGTCGATCGTCTGGGCGGCGAGGATCCGCCAGGCGGTGACAGGCTCGGTCTGCCCGATCCGGTGGACCCGGTCGATGGCCTGGGTCTGCTCGGCATTGGTCCAGGAGAGTTCCGCGAGCACGACATTGCTCGCCACCTGCAGGTTGAGGCCCACCCCGGCAGCGGTCAGCGAGCAGACCGCGATCGCCACGTCGGGGTCGTTGACGAAGGCGTCGATGTTGCGTTGGCGCACAGCGGGAGTCTGGTCACCTCGGATCGAGGCGTATCGGATGCCGCGGGACTCCAACAGCTCCGAGGCGGAGTCCATCACGTCGATGTGCTTGGCGAAGAAGACCACCTTGCCGGCGTTACGTGCCAACTGGGCGGCATAGTCGGCGGCCAGGCTCGCCTTGGCCTGACCGATCCGTCGGACCAAGGCGAAGACGTTGTCGCCAGACGACGACTTCGCTGCCTCCGCCAGCTCCCAGCCCGCAACCCGCCGTACGAGCTCGTGGTCGATGCCTTCGACCGTCTCTCCCGACCGCTCCGCTCTGGCCGCTGCGGCGGCGTCGTACCGCTGGATCAGCCGCAGGGAGAGGTCTCTCTCCGCCGTGCCGATGGAACGTGAAGCGGAGGATCCGAGCTCCACGGGCAGGTCCGCGATCCGCCGGGCGGGGATCTCGCCCGCCACGTCACGCTTACGCCGCCGGACGATGCCGAGGTCGATGACGGCCTGCCGTATCGCCGGGTAGAAGCGGCGATCGAGCGGCGTCAGACCGGTCTTCTCCAGTGCCGCCATCAGCAGCGGAGCGGGCTTCTTCTCACCGATCCAGCCGAGGAACTGCCAGATCGGTCGGAAGTCGTCGATGTCGTTGATCAACGGGGTTCCGGTGAGCGCCATCATCAGCGGTCGTGCCACCCGCTCGCGGATTCTGTCCGCGATCTCGAGCACGTGCTGGGAGCGCCGAGACTTCTTGTTCTTGATGAAATGTGCCTCGTCGACGACCATGCCGCGAAAGCCGTGGGTGGCGATCCAACCCACGTGGCGGTCCAGCACCTCGTAGTTGACGACCACGATGTCGGCGAACCCGTCGATCGTCAGGCCATCTCCTTGCACGACCGTGACGCTGCGCGAAGGCGTCCAGCGAGCGGCCTCCCGAGCCCAGTTCGTCTTGACCACGCTGGGCACCACGCAGAGCAGCGGGTACGCGTCCGCGGCTTGCGCCGCCAGCAACGCCTGGGCGGTCTTGCCGAGTCCGGGCTCGTCAGCCAGGAGGAACGTCCGGTGTCCGCGGGCAGCCGCAGACAGCAGTCGCGCTTGGTGTGGCATCAGCTCGAGTCCGGCTGGCAGCCCGGACGCCCGTGCAAACGAAGCCGGATCGGGCAGCTCCATGCAGGACGG
>JBOHDU010000515.1:0-8459 GCA_050700615.1 Nocardioidaceae bacterium | reverse complement strand
TATCTCGTGCTGCCGCAACCACCGACAATGGCCCCGCGGGGCGCGATCGAGCGGACGGTGGGCGTGGGCGGCTCAGCAGAGCGCGTGCCGGGATACCCACGCGTGCATCGCGATCGCCGCGGCTGCCCCGGCGTTGATCGACCTGGTCGAGCCGAACTGGGTGATCGAGATGATCTGGGCACAGGCGGCACGCATGGCGACGCTGAGCCCAGGTCCCTCCTGACCGAACACGAGAACGCACTCGCGTGGAAGTGGTGTGGACTCCAGCGGTGCCGCGCCGGGCACGTTGTCGACGCCGACCAGCGCAAGCGCGTTGGCGCCGGACCACTCGGTCAACGACTCGACGCTGGGGTGGTGCCTGAGATGCTGGTAGCGGTCGGTCACCATGGCCCCCCGGCGGTTCCACCGCCTACGCCCGACGATGTGCACCTCAGCCGCCAGGAAGGCATTAGCCGTGCGCACCACCGAGCCGATGTTGAAGTCGTGCTGCCAGTTCTCGATCGCCACGTGGAACCCGTGCCGGCGAGTGTCGAGATCGGCCACGATCGCCTCGAGCCGCCAGTAGCGGTAGCGGTCGCAGACGTTGCGCCGGTCGCCGGACGACAGCAGCTCCGGGTCGTACTCATCGCCCTTCGGCCAGTCACCGGCCCACGGCCCGACTCCGACGCCTCCGTTGGGACTGCCGAGACCGTTTTCTTGGGAGACGTTCACTTTGACACCCTAATCGGGCGGCTACGCTTCGGGGGTGACCTCCTTCCTCACCCACCCCGCGCTGCTGAACGGTCTGCTCGATCCGCAGACGGTCATCGACCACTTCGGCACCTACGCGCTGTGGGGTGCGGTCCTGATCATCTTCATCGAGTGCTGGCTCTTCCCGATTCTGCCTGGCGACTCCCTGCTCTTCACGGTTGGGCTGCTGATCTCACAGCAGGAGAAGGTCACGTCACCGATCTGGTTCGCGTGCCTGGTGCTCTCGATCTCCGCGGTGCTGAGCAATGTGGTCGGCTACTACGTCGGGCGCCGGTTCGGCCCCGCCATCTTCAACCGCCCGGACTCGCGCTTCTTCAAGCAGGAGTACATCGACAAGACGTTCGCCTTCTTCGACAAGTACGGCAATCGGGCGATCGTGCTGGCCCGCTTCGTGCCGGTCGTGCGCACATTCATCACGTTGGCAGCCGGGGTCGGCCGGATGCCAGTGCGCCGGTTCGTCCTCTACTCGGCGATCGGCGGGACCACCTGGGCCTGTGGGGTGACCCTCCTCGGCTACTGGCTCGGTCAGGTCTCGTTCCTCGCAAACCACATCGACCTGCTGCTGATCGCGCTGGTGCTGCTCTCGGTCATCCCGATCGCTTACGAGGCCAGGCGCCACCGCTCGACCCGGCGCGATCCGCACTACGACGAGCCTGCCGAGCGCGAGGCAGTGCTCCGCGAGGAGATCGGCGAGGACTGACCACCGACGAGGGTCGGCGCGTTGCCGCTCGCGACCCCTCGCCGATCAGGATTGGGGGGCGTCGGGGGCAGCATCGGTGAGGAGCTCGCGGCAGCGGGTGGCTTCGTCACTGTCGCCGATCCGATCCGACGCGGTTGCCAGGGCGGCGAGACAGCGAAGGAAGCCCCGGTTGGGCTGGTGCGACCACGGGATCTCGCCGAACCCCTTCCAGCCGTTGCGCCGAAGGGCGTCGAGCCCGCGGTGGTAGCCAACCCGGGCGAAGGCGTACGCCTCGAGGTCGTCGCCGTTGTCGAGGGCGGTCTCAGCAAGTATCGCCCACGTCAACGACGAGGCCGGGAACGTGCGCACCACTTCCGGCGCCGACGTCGCGTCGGCCAGGTGCGCGGCGGCCGGGTCTTCGGGGAGCAGCGTGGGCGGCGGACCACCGAGCAGGTTGTCGAAGCTCATGCGCCCATCATGCCCGGTGGCCCTGATGGCCCACGCCGGGCGGCCGCCCGATCCGACCCTGCCCGGCCAGCCGGCGCCGGCGACAGACGCCGTGGCTGCGCGAAGAGCGCAGCAACGGAATCGTCCCCTGCGCCGATTCCGAGACTGCGCTCTTGCGCGTACATTGTGCACTCTCGGGCCGCCGAACATTGGCATTAAGGTGTCACTGGCCCTAACCTGCCACCATGACACGCGTTCTGCCGGGCACAGCGCTGTCCATGTTCGGTATCGACGCGGACAACGAGCAGGTCTACCGGCTAGTCCTCCGCAACCCGGGATGCACGCTCGAGGCCCTGGCCGATCGCACCGGGCAGCCGGTGGCCGAGGTCGACACCTACCTCGAGCCCCTCCTCGAGGCCCGGCTGGTTCGGGCTTCGGGGGACGGCATCTTCGCCGAAGAGCCGGAGTTCTCGCTGGGCCGGCTGCTCAACGACCAGGCACGGCAGCTGCTCGAGGCCGAGCAGGCTCTGTCGTCGGCACGCGCGGAGATCGGCACCTACCTCGCCGAGCACCTGGCCGGCCAGAGGTCCGATTGGCGCCCGATCTCGATCGACATGATCCCGTCGAGCGAGCTGGGCGACGTGATGGAGACTCTGGCGGCCAACGGGCGTGGAGAGCTGCGCTTCCTCCGGCCGGACCAGTGGCTGCTGCCGACCGGCAAGGCGTTCGATGAGGCGGTCACGAAGCAGATCTCGATCGGTCGAGGGTCTCGGGTCATCTATCCGGCCGACATCGTTGAGTCCAGCGCGTCCTCCGTGCGTGCCCGAGCCCAGGCGGGCGAGCGGATCCGAGTGCTGCCGGTCGTCCCGGCTCGGATGGCGATCTTCGGGTACGAGGCGGTGGTGATTCCGGAGGCATGGTCGTCCAACGCAGGCGACCGGATGCTCATTCGCCAACCTGGGATCGTGGCCGCTTGCACGACCCTGTTCGAGCAGCTGTGGGACCACGCGCTGAGCGTTCCGGGTCTCGGCGGCGAGCCGGCCGCCAAGCCGAATCGCCAACTCCTTCAGCTGCTCGCCCGGGGCATGAAGGACGAGTACATGGCCCGTGCCCTCGGGCTGTCTCTGCGCACTGTCCGTCGGCGGATCGCGTCGCTGATGGCCGAGCTTGGAGTCGACTCGCGCTTCCAGGCCGGTATGGAGGCCGTGCGTCGCGGCTGGATCTGACCGGCCGCTGCGAGACCCCGGGCGAAACGCCCCCACCAGAGCGGCCGTGGCCGCCCCACGCGAGGATCTCGCGCCACCCGCTCGGGCACGTTACGATTGCGCCGCAAGAGCCCATGCTGTTGCTGCAGCGGGGCTTTTCGCATGACCAGCCGACTGTCACCAGTCGGCGTCACCAACGGACGCGTCGGTGTGCGAGCGTCCAGATGAGGGGTGCGCACATGCCCGCCATAGTGATTGTCGGCGCCCAGTGGGGCGACGAGGGCAAGGGCAAGGCGACGGACCAGCTCGGTGAGTCGGTCGACTACGTGGTGAAGTTCAACGGAGGCAACAACGCCGGGCACACCGTCGTGATCAAGGGTGAGACCTACGCCCTCCACCTGCTGCCGAGCGGCATCCTCACACCCGGATGCATTCCCGTCATCGCCAACGGCGTCGTGGTCGATCTCTCCGTCCTGTTCGAGGAGATCGACGCCCTGGAGGATCGGGGCATCGACACGTCGAGGTTGGTGGTGAGCGCCAATGCCCATGTGATCCCCGACTACAACCGGCAGCTCGACCGAGTCACCGAGCGCTTTCTCGGTTCCAACAAGATCGGCACCACGGGCCGAGGCATCGGCCCCACCTATGCCGACAAGATGAGCCGCAGAGGAATCCGGATCCAGGACCTGTTCGACGAGGGCATCTTGCGGAAGAAGGTCGAAGGCAGCCTCGACCTCAAGAACCAGATCCTCACCAAGATCTACAACCGGCGCGCGGTGGGCGTCGACGAGATCGTCGACGACCTGCTGTCCTACGCCGATCGGCTGCGGCCCATGGTGCGCGACACGGCGCTGCTGCTGCACCAAGCGCTGGCCGCGGAGAGCATCGTCGTGCTCGAGGCGGGCCAGGCCACCATGCTCGACGTCGATCACGGCAGCTACCCGTTCGTGACGTCGTCGTCGGCAACGACGGGCGGCGCCTGCACGGGTTCGGGAATTGCACCGACGCAGATCACCCGAGCGGTGGGGATCGTGAAGGCGTACGTGACGCGCGTGGGATCGGGGCCGTTCCCGACCGAGCTTCTCGACGATGACGGGGAGCGGCTGCGCACCGAAGGTCGGGAGTTCGGCACCACGACGGGCCGCCCGCGGCGGTGCGGCTGGTATGACGCGGTCGTGGCGCGCTACGCCTCTCGGGTGAACGGGCTGACCGACCTCTTCCTTACCAAGCTCGATGTGCTCGGGGCGTGGGAACGGATTCCGGTCTGCATCGGCTACGAGATCGACGGCGTCCGGCACGACGAGATGCCGATGACGCAGACCGAGTTCCACCACGCCAAGCCGATCTACGAGTTCCTCGACGGCTGGATGACAGACATCTCGTCGGCGCGGACCTTCGGTGACCTCCCGAAGAGCGCCCAGACGTATGTCCGTGCTCTCGAGGACCTGTCCGGCGCCACTTTCTGCGGTATCGGCGTGGGGCCTGGGCGGGACCAGACGATCGAGCTTCGCCCGCTCGTGTGAACCTGGATCCGCAGGCGGCGGCAGGCCGCCGCCGAGCCTGTCGCGCCGCCGCGGTAGCCCTTCGGGTGTCGTGGCTCGGACGGCGCAGCTGTTCAGTCCTTGGCGAGCTACACCCCGGCAAGCCCGGAAGGTACGCTCTGCGAGCGTGAGGACCCTGGTGGTCGGCCGCGGAGGACGCGAGCACGCGCTGGTGCGGGCTCTCTTGCAAGATCCCGAGGTCGACGAGGTGCACGCTGCACCAGGCAACCCCGGGATGGCGACCGTGGCCACCCTGCACGACGTTGACCCGCTGGATGGCGCCGCGGTGGCTCGACTGGCCACCGGCATCGGCGCCGACCTGGTCGTGGTCGGGCCGGAGGCCCCACTGGTCGACGGCGTCGCCGACGTCGTGCGTGCCGCGGGGCTCCCATGCTTCGGTCCCAGTGCCGCCGCCGCCCGGATCGAAGCATCCAAGGCGTTCGCCAAGGAGGTGATGGCGGCCGCCGGGATTGCCACGGCCCGGGCTCGAGTGTGCGAGACGTCGGACCAGGCCACCGCGGCGCTTGGCGAATTCGGCGCGCCGTACGTCGTGAAGGACGACGCGCTCGCAGCCGGAAAGGGCGTGCTCGTGACCGACGATGTCCAGCTTGCCTACGCCCACGCCCGGGCGTGTGGGCGGGTGGTGATCGAGGAGTTCCTCGACGGGCCGGAGGTGTCGTTGTTCGGGGTCAGTGACGGTGCCTGCGTGATTCCCATGCAACCGGCACAGGACTTCAAGCGGCTGCGTGACGGGGGAGCCGGACCGAACACCGGTGGGATGGGCGCCTACTCGCCGCTGCCCTGGGCTTCCGGCGATCTCATCGACGAGGTGTCGGCGACGGTGCTGCAGCCAGCCGTGGACGAGCTCAGCAGGCGCGGCACCCCCTTCGTCGGGCTGCTCTATGCGGGCCTTGCCCTGACCTCCCGGGGCACTCGCGTGGTCGAGTTCAACGCGCGTTTCGGTGACCCTGAGACGCAGGCGCTGCTCGAGCTTCTCGACTCTCCCTTGGCACAGGTCCTCGCGGCGGCCGCGATCGGCGATCTGGCGACCGTCGGGCGGTTGCGTTGGCGGGATGGTGCGGCGGTGACCGTCGTGATGGCGGCTGCCGGCTATCCCGAGCGACCCCGCAAGGGTGACGCCATCCACGGGATTGAGCAGGCGGCCGCGATCGAAGGGGTCACGGTGCTGCAGGCCGGCACCCGGCTGGCCTCGCGCGCAAGCAGACTGGTCACTGCGGGCGGACGAGTGCTTTCCGTGACCGGGACCGCTGACACGGTGCGCGCCGCCCGCGAGCTCGCCTACGCCGGCGTCGAGCGCATCACGTTCGACGGTGCCCAGTTTCGACGAGATATCGCGGATTCATGCGGATTCCCCACCGACCCGACACAATGACAGACGTACGGATTTCGGCAAGCGGCCGTTGGGTTGCCACGAGTTGGGAGGGTCCGTGATCAACGTCAGCGCCATCGCTCCACACAAGGTGGAGAAGTTCGTGCGCTTCCTCCGGGTGTTCGGACTGTTCGCCGGCCTGGTCCTTGTGCTGACGAGCGACTTCCCCAACACCGGCTCCCGAGCCGGCGCGTGGGCGACGATCGCCATCTTGCTCGTTGCCACCGGTGTCCTCTGGGCCTGGGGCAACGAATCCTCGTGGGGGTCGATGAGGCTCGTGCACGTCGGCTTCGCCATCGACGTCCTGGTCGTCACGGGCATCACGTTCTCCTGGTCCTACCTGGATCCCAATGTCTCGTGGTCGGTCGCCTTCCTCCTGCTCGCTGACGCGGCCATGCGCTACGGCGTGGTGGGTGCCGGGGTCGGCTACGTGCTCGCCGCCGCGTTGTTCATCGCCCAAGCCGGGCTGCACGACGCCCAGTCGGGGCAGGACACGTCCACGGTCGCCTTAGTGTTCGTTCTGGCCAGCTTGTTCGGGTTCGCCGGCATGCTGGCCATCTTCAGCTTCCTGCTCGACGTCCAGGCCGTCATGGCCCAGACGCAGGCGTCGTTGCTCGATGACGCGGTCTCGGCACGGGATCGGCTGATCGCGACGGCGTCACACGAGTTCCGTGGCTCCCTGACCGCGATCCTGGTCGGGGCGGAGACCGTGCGCACCAAGTGGGAGCGGCTCGGTCCGGACCGGTCGCGCCGTGTTCTGGACGACGTGGTTCGGCAGGGAAGGCACCTGCAACGGCTGGTCGAGGACCTCCTGCTAGTGTCGTCAGGGCCGCGGGCGTCCGTCGAGATCACACCCCGCCTCGACGACGCCTCCGAAAGCATCGACGCTGCCGTGGCTGCCGCTGGCCGGTACCGCCAGGGGCATCTGCTGGAGCTCTCAGTGGAGCCGGTGGTCTGCGAGATCGACCACGAGCGCTTCCAGCAGGTCGTCCGGAACCTGCTGGAGAACGCCTTCAAGTACAGCCCACCGGGGAGTCGGGTGAGCCTCACCCTCCGGCATGCCGAGGAGTCGTTGGAAGTAACCATCACCGACCACGGACCGGGCATAGATCCGGCTGAACGGCCCAGGATCTTCGAGCCGTTTCGGGGCACGTCAGACGCACACGGCCACCCCGACAGCTTCGGGTTGGGGCTCTACCTGGTGAAGCAGATCGTCGACTCCATGGAAGGGAGTCTCGACCTGCGCTCATCAGACGCCGGGACGGAGTTCGTCATCCGGGTGCCTGCTCGTTTCGTTCCCGGCCTGTATCCGGTTCGCGGGACAGCGCGACCCGACGACCTCGACATCTCCAACGGGGCCTGACCGGATCGGCGGCCGGGTCTCTTGTCGTCCGTGTGGGCGGGCTACGCGACAATGATCCCGTGACCGATATCGCCGATGTCCTTGCCGCGCGCTACGCCTCTGCACGGATGCGCGAGATCTGGTCGCCGGTCAACAAGATCATCGCCGAGCGCAGGCTGTGGATCGCGGTGTTGGCGGCCCAGCGAGACCTCGGCGTCGCCGTCCCCGACGGTGTCTTGGCGGACTACGAGCACGTCCTGACGCAGGTCGATCTCGCCTCGATCGCTACCCGCGAGCGCCGTACGAGGCATGACGTGAAGGCACGCATCGAGGAGTTCAACGCGCTCGCTGGGCACGAGCACATCCACAAGGGGATGACCAGCCGCGACCTCACCGAGAACGTCGAGCAGCTCCAGATCCGCGCGTCCCTGACCGAGATCCGCATCCGCGTAGTCGCGTCCCTCGCCCTGCTCGGCGAGCTGGCGGCCCAGTACCGGATGCTCGCGATGACCGGGAGATCGCACAACGTCCCCGCTCAGGTCACGACTCTCGGCAAGCGGTTCGCGACGATCGCCGACGAGCTGCTGGTCGCCTTGAGCCGCCTGGAGGAGCTGATCGCCCGCTACCCACTCCGTGGCATCAAGGGGCCGATGGGCACGGCTCAGGACCAGCTCGACCTGTTGGATGGAGGGCCCGGTCGGCTGGCCGAGCTCGAGCAGCGGGTGGCGGCCCATCTCGGTTTCGACCGCGTGCTCACCAGCGTGGGTCAGGTCTACCCGCGCTCTCTGGACTTCGAAGCGGTCTCCGCACTCGTGCAGTGCGCGGCCGGGCCGAGCAGTGCGGCCACCACGATCCGGCTGATGGCAGGCAACGAGCTGGTGACGGAGGGGTTCAAGCCCGGGCAGGTCGGATCGAGTGCGATGCCGCACAAGATGAACACCCGCTCGTGTGAACGCGTCAACGGCCTCGCCGTGGTCCTGCGGGGCTACCTGTCCATGGTGGGGGAGCTGGCCGGCGACCAGTGGAACGAGGGCGACGTCTCCTGCTCGGTCGTACGCCGGGTCGCGCTCCCCGAAGCGTTCTATGCGGCGGACGGGCTGTTCGA
>JBOHDU010000514.1:0-7245 GCA_050700615.1 Nocardioidaceae bacterium | reverse complement strand
GTCGTGGCCTCGACCTTCGACCGTCCCTCCGAAGAGCACACCGCGGTGACCGAGCTCGCCATCGAGCGGGCCAAGCGCCTGGTGGAATCGGGTCGTGACGTCGTCATCATCCTCGACGGCATCACCCGGCTGGCCCGTGCCTACAACCTGGCGCAGCCGGCGACCGGCCGGATCATGTCCGGTGGTGTGGATTCGGGTGCGCTCTACCCGCCCAAGCGGTTCTTCGGTGCAGCCCGGAACATCGAAGAGGGGGGATCGCTCACCATCTTGGCCACGGCCCTGGTGGAGACCGGTTCCAAGATGGACGAAGTCATCTTCGAGGAGTTCAAGGGCACCGGAAACATGGAGATCCGGCTGCGCCGGGAGTTCGCCGACAAGCGTATCTTCCCCGCTATCGACGTCGATGCTTCGAGCACGCGTCGCGAGGAGCTCTTGATGAGCAAGGACGAGCTGCAGATCGTGTGGAAACTGCGGCGCGTCCTCTCGGCTCTCGATGGACAGCAAGCGCTCGAGCTGCTACTGAACAAGCTGAAGGACACCAAGTCCAACATCGAGTTCCTGATGCAGGTCAACAAGACCACCCCAACGGCCTCTGGTCTTCGAAGCGGCTCGTCCGACGAAGACTAGGGGGACCCGTGTGGTCAGGAGTGGTTCGGGGCAGGAGCTCCGGCAGGTTCCTCCACCCATGGAACAGCCGGAAGGGCAGTCGGCTGAGGGCCGAGCGTGGTGACCGGCTAGCCCTGCCACCAGGAATTAGCGCCCAGGTGACGTTGTTTGGCACACTGTTCACCGGTTCCGGTTCACGTTCGCTTCCCGCGAGCGACCCGGCACCCTCGAGAGTGAGGACACCATGAAGAAGGACATCCACCCCGACTACGCCGAGACGCAGGTGACGTGTACCTGCGGCAACACGTTCACCACCCGAAGCACCTCCAAATCAGGCGTCCTCCACGCAGAGGTCTGCTCGAACTGCCACCCCTTCTACACCGGCAAGCAGAAGATCCTCGACACCGGTGGTCGGGTGGCGCGCTTCGAGAGGCGCTACGCCAAGACGGCCAAGTAGCCCAGCTACGGCGCCGACCTCCGCAACGTGCGGCTGGTCGGCGCCGTTGTGTTACCCCGACGCCGTCTGCACGCGACCCGAGCCCGATTCAGGCTGGGTTGAGGCCGGCGTGTTCCGCGTCTTGTCGTACCCGCATCCTCGTAGCAAGGAGCAGCCCGTGTTCGAAGCCGTTGAGGGTCTGGTGGAGGAGCACGCCGCGCTGGAGCGTCGGCTGGTCGAGCCGGACGTGTTCTCCGACCAGGCACTTTCCCGCCAGCTCAACCAGCGCTATGCGGCGCTGAGCGCTGTCGTGAAGACCTACCACGACTGGCTGACCACAGTCGACGACGTCACAGCCGCGCGGGAGCTCGCCGTCGAGGACGAGAGCTTCGCCGTCGAAGCCGAGCGCCTCGACGCCCAGCGCCTCGAGCTCGAGGAGCGGCTGCGCAGGTTGCTCGTGCCGCGCGACCCGGCCGACGACAAGGACGCGATTGTCGAGATCAAGGCCGGCGAGGGTGGCGAAGAGTCCGCGCTCTTCGCCGGCGATCTGCTGCGGATGTACACCAGGTACGCCGAGCGGCGCGGCTGGAACGTGGAGGTCCTCGATGAGACGCCGAGCGACCTCGGCGGGGTCAAGAGCGTCACCGTCGCGGTGAAAGCCAAGGGCACTCCCGAGCCGGGCGAGGCACCGTTCGCGCAGCTGAAGTTCGAGGGGGGAGTGCACCGCGTCCAGCGCGTCCCGGTGACGGAGTCTCAGGGACGAGTCCATACCTCCGCCGCGGGCGTGCTGGTGATGCCGGAGGCAGCGCCCATCGACGTCACCGTCGACGACAACGAGATCCGGGTCGACGTGTTCCGATCGTCGGGTCCGGGCGGCCAGAGCGTGAACACCACCGACTCCGCTGTCCGCATCACCCACCTGCCCACCGGGATAGTGGTCTCGTGCCAGAACGAGAAGAGCCAGCTGCAGAACCGCGAGCAGGCGATGCGGGTGTTGAGATCGCGGCTGCTCCAGATGGCGCAGGACCGGGCCGACGCCGAGGCCTCGGACGCGCGGCGGTCCCAGGTGCGCACGGTCGACCGGTCCGAGCGAATCCGCACCTACAACTACCCGGAGAACCGCATCGCCGACCACCGTGTGGGCTACAAGTCGCACAACCTCGACCAGGTTCTCGACGGCGACCTACACGCGGTCATTGGCGCCTGCGTCGCCGCCGACCTGGCTGCGCGGCTTGCCGCAGTCGAGTCCCAAGACCTGTGAGCCCTTCGGTGTCGCAGCTGGTCATGGAAGGGGTGGCTCGTCTGCAGGAGGCGGGGGTCGCGTCGCCGCGCAACGACGCCGAGCTGCTCCTCTCCTGGGCGCTGGACCGTCCTCGCAGTGAGCTGCATGGCCGAGCGGACGGGGTCGCGGTCGACGAGGCGGCCGCGGAGCGGTTCCGTGCGGGTGTGGGCCGGCGAGCACAGCGTGAGCCCCTGCAGCACATCGTCGGCACTGCACCCTTCCGCTACCTCGACCTGCACGTCGGCCCCGGGGTTTTCATCCCCCGGCCCGAGACCGAGCTGATGGCCGGGCTCGCAGTCGAGGAGCTTGGCCTGGTTGCGGCCGGCGGTCGGCACCCGATTGCGGTGGATCTTTGCTCGGGCTCCGGTGCGGTCGCGATCGCGATGGCCACCGAGCAGCCGGCAAGTCGCGTTATCGCCGTCGAGATCACCGCCGAGGCGCACGGCTACGCAGAACGCAACGCGGCTGGCCTCGACATCGACGTTCGCCTCGGCGACATGGTGCACGCGGTCGACGACCTGACCGGCCTCGTCGACGTGGTGACCGCAAATCCGCCGTACATTCCGGTAGGCGAGTACGAGTCCGTCGAGCCCGAGGCCCGGGACTTCGACCCTCCTGCCGCTCTGTGGTCCGGCGCCGAGGGGCTCGACGCGATCCGGGCGGTCGAACGGGTCGCCGCTCGGCTGCTGCGCGACGGTGGCCTGGTGGCGTGCGAGCACTCCGACCACCAGGGCGAGCAGGTCATCGAGGTGTTCGCGTCGATCGGCGGCTGGGCGGAGATCCGCGATCACCGCGACCTGGCGGGAAGATCCCGCTTCGTGGCGGCCCGCCGGATACGGCCCGAGCGAGGTGGGCTGGCACGATAGGTCCGTGAGCGACGTCTACTCGTGCAACGACCCGGTGACGCGGTCCGAGGGGTTCACCCAGGCCAAGCTCGCGCTCGCGCATGGCAATCTCGTGGTCCTTCCGACCGACACGGTGTACGGCGTCGCCGCCGACGCGTTCGATCCGGCTGGGGTGCGACGGCTGCTACGGGCCAAGGGGCGGGGTCGCGCGATGCCGATCCCGGTGCTCATCGGCGAGACCGACACCCTGCAGGCCCTGACCACCCGGCTGTCGCAATCGGCCCGTGACCTGGCCGACCGGTTCTGGCCCGGTGGTCTGACCTTGATCTGCACCCAGCAGCCGAGCCTGCACTGGGATCTCGGCGACAGTAGGGGCACCGTCGCTCTGCGCATCCCTGACCACCCCGACGCTCGCGAGCTGCTGCTCGACAACGGCCCGCTCGCAGTGAGCAGCGCGAACACCACGGGCGAGCCGCCGGCCACCACCGTCGAGGAGGCCAGGGACATGCTCGGTGACGCTGTAAGCGTGTACCTCGACGCAGGGCCGACCCCGGGACTCATCCCCTCGACCATCGTGGACGCCAGCAGCGACGTGCTGACGGTGGTTCGCCTGGGCGTCGTCTCGCTTGCCCAGCTGCGTGAGGTTGCCGCCGACATCGAGCTCGACGAGTCGCTCCGAGGGGCTGAACCTCCACCCCACCTGAACGACGGTCCGGTCCGGCTCGACGAGCAGTCCGCGGACGTCGACCGCCGTCAGGGCGGTGTGGACAAGGGCGCGGGGGAGTAGGCGCCCATGCGGGAGTACGTCCTGGTCTTCCTGACTGCCGGCGCGGTCACCTACTTGTTGTCGGTGGTAGCACGCGAGCTGGCGATGAGGTTCGGGGCGTTCGCCCGTGTCCGTGACCGCGACGTGCACGAGATCCCCATCCCGTACTTCGGTGGCGTCGCGATGATGGGCGGGCTGGTGGCGGCGTACCTCGTCGCCGGAAAGCTTCCGTTCCTCAGTGCCGCGCAGGCACGGGAGCCGACGATCTTCCACGACGCACGCGCCGTTCTCCTCGGTGGTGCGCTGATCTGCCTGGTCGGCGTCGTGGACGACATCGTCGAGCTCGACGCCGTGACGAAGTTCGCCGGCGAAGTCCTGGCCGCCGGTGTCGTCATCGTGCAGGGCGTCCAGCTGTACCGCCTACCCCTCCCCGGCGCCCAGACTCTCTCGACCTTCTCGCTGGGCTCGTCACAGGCGGCGCTGATCAGCGGGCTGGTGATCGTGGCGACCGTCAATGCGGTCAACTTCGTGGACGGTCTGGACGGTTTGGCGGCCGGGGTGGTGGGTATCGGCGCGGTGGCGTTCTTCATCTTCTCCGTGTTGCTGGTCATCATCAACGGCCAGGAGCATGCGACGACGGCAGCCGTGCTGACCGCCGCGCTGGCCGGCGCCTGTTTCGGCTTCCTGCCGCACAACTTCTTTCCGGCGAGGATGTTCATGGGTGACTCCGGAGCGTTGCTCATCGGGTTCATGCTGGCGTGCTCGGCCATCAGCCTCACCGGGCGCTTCTCGAACACGTCGCTCGAGCACGGCGTCGGTGGCGCCAACGCCAGCTTCCTACCGGCGCTGCTTCCCCTCATCTTGCCGTTCGCGGTGCTGATCGTCCCGTTCGTTGACCTGCTCCTGGCCGTCGCCCGCCGGACCAGGCAGGGTCGCTCACCGTTCTCGCCGGACAAGAAGCACCTGCATCACCGGCTGCTCGAGATCGGGCACTCGCAGCGGCGAGCCGTGCTGGTCATGTACCTGTGGGCCGCGCTGGTGGCGTTCGGGGTGGTCGTCGTGAGCCTGTTCTCCGGGTGGTGGTCCCTGGTCGGGCTGGCGGCGATGGGGTTGACAGCGCTGCTGCTCACGTTCGGCATTCCCGGGCATTCGGGGCTGATCCGGCAGCCCGAGCGTTGAGTCCTTCCGCGGGTTGCCCGTATCATCCATCCCGTACGATGTTGTTCCTCCGACGAGGCGGTTCGGCGTCGCTCGCCCGCTCAGATCATTAGGTGATTCTTAGGTGCTTGTGCTAAGTTTCACAAGCCATCCCGACAGGGACTTTTCGCCCCCGACATCAAGGACGGCCGCCGTCATGACGACCGACACCGCGCCCCGGTTTTGGCTGCTCCCTGGCCCCGATTTTTGCTGTGGTAGCGTCGGCAACTCACGTGGTGCGCGGTCGAGCGACGCACACGGTTGCCGCGACGGGAGCCGCTCGGGTGATGAGCGATGACGAGGACCCCGCAAACCTCGGAGCACGCGACCTCATCGGCCTTGGCGGGATCCTCCTCGGCTGCCTTGTGGTCGGGCTGGCCATCGGCTGGCTCATCGATGATGCGGTGGGCAGTTCGCCGGTATTCACGCTGCTTGGCCTTGCCGTGGGCATCGCGTGCGGAGTTCTCGGCTCGTGGCTTCGTGTTCGGCGCTACCTCGATATCTGATCCGGCGGCTGCACAACGCCGACGCCTCGAAAGGAGTGCTCGTCCATGACCTCCTCAGGAGGACTGCTGCGCGCGTTCGGCAACCAGAAGCGCACCACGCTCCTAGCGGTGGCCCTGGTGGTGGCAGCGCTGTGGATCTCGATCCCGATGGGTGAGTGGCAGATCGGCGTGTTCGTCGCTGCGGGAATCGTGCTCGGCCTGGTCAACCACGTGCTCACCGAGCTGACGCTTCTCCGCTCGGTCCGAAGCGGCGACCTGGTGACTCGCAAGCAGTTCGCGATGGCGTCGCTTGTGCGGCTGATGGGCATCTCCTTGGTCGCCATCGCCCTCGCCGTGGTTTTCTGGCCCGACGGCGCCACGGTGCTCCTCGGTCTGGCCCTGTTCCACCTGATCACTTTGGTGTTCACCGGGATCCCGCTGCTGAAGGAGATCAAGAAGGCATGAGCGGAGTCCACGCCGTGGTGCTGGCCAGCACCATCACGATCGGAGAGCACAAAACCTTCGAGCTCTTCGGGATGACGTTCAACGCTGACACGATCTGGTCGACGGCCGTCGCCGGCGTCGTCGTGATCGTGCTCGGCCTGATCGTGGCACGCAGCGTCAGCAGCACGAAACCCAGCAAGCTTCAGCTGGTCTGGGAGACGCTGGTGGGCTGGGTCAGCGAGCAGGTCGAGTCCAATCTCGGCAAGATGAACCCCTGGGTGGTCCCGCTGGCGATCTGCTTGTTCGCGTTCATCCTGGTGGCTAACTGGCTCGAGCTCATCCCGACCGACGGCTGGCTGACGTCACCGACCGCCGATGTCAATCTCACCTACGCGATGGCGTTCCTGGTGATCGTCGGGGTGCACATCTACAGCATCCGCCAACGGGGTGGGCGCAACTACGTCAAGCACTACTTCGAGCCCTACCCTGTGCTCTTCCCCATCTTGCTGGTCGAGGAGATCGTCAAGCCGTTCACGCTCGCGCTGCGGTTGTTCGGCAACATCTTCTCGGGCGGGATCATGCTGGCCATCATCGGCCTGCTTCCGACCTTCACGTTGTGGGGGCCGAACGGGTTGTGGAAGCTGTTCGACCTGTTCATCGGACTCATCCAGGCGTTCATCTTCGCGCTGCTGACGATCCTCTATTTCGGGATGGCCGGGGACACGCACGGTGACTCGGGCGAGGAGCACGGCCATGAGAAGTCGACCGCGCACAGCACGAACCAGCCCCAACTCGAGGGGGCGGCCTGATCCGGCCCGGGTCAGGCGAACCGGCAACACCCCATGACAGGCGATCGAAGAGAGCTTCGGCCGCCAGGAGCCAAGGAGAGACATGGCAAACGCAACTAACATCGACTCGGCGATCAAGACTGCCGGTGCGTTCATCGGTGGCGGTCTCGCCCTCGGTGGTGGCGCCATCGGCGCTTCCATCGGTGATGGCCTTGCCGGTAGCTCGACCATCCAGGGAGTCGCGCGTCAGCCTGAGGCCCAGGGGCGCCTGATGACGATCTTCTTCCTGACCGTGGGTCTGGCCGAGGCGATGTACTTCATCAACCTCGCCTTCATGGCGCTGTTCGTCTTCGTGCTGGGCAAGTAGCCCGCACTTTCGAAGGGAAACATTGTGAT